>VBKJ01000226.1 GCA_005879795.1 Deltaproteobacteria bacterium | reverse complement strand
CTGACGACGGTGGAGGCCATCTACGGGGAGGTGCTACGCCTGTAGTAGTATGGCTCGGATGCGGATCCTGATCACCGGGATCACCGGATTCGTCGGCAGCCACCTGACCGAGTGGGCCCTGAGTCGGGGCGCGGACGTGATCGGTGCCCTGCGCTGGCGCAGCAACACCGAGCACATCGAGCACCTCCGCGACCGCCTCACGCTCATCGAGTCGGACCTTCGCGATCTTTCTTCCGTCCTGGGGCTGGTGGAGCAAGCCCACCCGGACTACATCGTGCACCTGGCTGCGCAGTCGTTCGTGGCGGCCTCCTGGCTGACGCCCGCCGAAACGCTCCTCACCAACGCCATCAGCCAGATGAACCTCTTCGAGGCGATCCGCCAGCTCGGGAACCGAGCGCGATTTCTCGTCATCGGCTCCAGCGAGGAATACGGTCTCGTCGAGCCGCACGAGCTGCCGATTCGCGAGAGCAACCCGCTGCGTCCGCTCTCACCGTATGCGGTCAGCAAGGTGACGCAGGACCTGATGGGCTACCAGTACTACAAGAGCTACGGGCTCGACATCGTCCGTGCGCGCGCGTTCAACCACACCGGGCCCCGGAGAGGGGAAGCCTTTGCCACCTCGAACTTCGCGAAGCAGATCGCCGAGATCGAGGCGGGTCTGCGCGAACCCGTGGTGTCCGCGGGTGACCTCAAGCCCACCCGCGATTTCTCCGATGTTCGCGACGTCGTGCGCGGCTACTGGGCCCTGCTCGAGCGCGGGAGCGTGGGCGAGGTCTACAACCTCTGCTCCGGCACCGACTGGTCCATCGAGCGCGTCCTTCAGTTCCTGATCGCACAGTCCAAGGTCAGCGGCATTCAGGTCCGTACCGACCAGGCGCGGCTCCGTCCGTCCGACGTGCCGGTGCTGCGGGGGTGCGCGGACAAGATCGAGGCGGCGGTCGGCTGGCGAACCCGGATCCCGGTGGAGCGGACCCTGAGCGACCTGCTGGACTATTGGCGACAGCGCATTCGACGCTGACGAGGGGCGTGGGGCGCGGCGCGGCCGGCGGCTCACCGCGCGTCGCTCTCGTGCACGACTGGCTCACCGGCATGCGCGGCGGCGAGCGCTGCCTCGAGGTGTTCTGCGAGCTCTTCCCCGAGGCGCCTCTCTACACGCTCCTGCACGTCCCCGGCAGCGTGTCCGCCGTCATCGAGCGGCGCCGCATCGTGACGTCGTTCGTCCAGCGGCTGCCGGCGGCGGCCACGCGCTATCGTCACTATCTCCCGTTGTTCCCCGCCGCCATACGGATGTTCGACCTGCGCGGTTTCGACCTCGTCCTGTCGCTGAGTCATTGCGCGGCGAAGGCGGTGCGGCGGCCGCCCTCCGCGCTGCATCTCTCGTACTGCTTCAGTCCCATGCGCTACGTTTGGGACCTCTACGACGACTACTTCGGCGCGCGTGCCGGCGTCGTCGTGCGCACGCTCATGCCGCCGGTGGCCGCCGCGCTGCGCGCGTGGGATAAGCGCACCGACCGCGTGGACGGCTTCGTCGCCATCTCCCAGCACATTGCCGACCGCATCCGCCGCGTCTATGGCCGTGACGCCGATGTCATCCACCCGCCCATCGAGGTCGCGCGGTTCCGACCCGTCTCCGGTCCGGGGGAGTACTACCTCGTTGTGTCCGCGCTCGTGCCCTACAAACGCGTCGACCTCGCCGTCGCCGCTGCTAATCGTCTGCGTCGCCGCCTGGTCGTCGTCGGCACCGGCCCGGAGGAAGCGCGGCTGCGCGCGGCCGGCGGTCCCACCGTCGAGTTCCTCGGCTGGCGCTCCGACGCCGAGGTCGCTGACCTCTACGCGCGCTGCCGCGCGGTGCTGTTCCCGGCGGTCGAGGATTACGGCATCGTGCCGCTCGAGGCGGCCGCGGCGGGTCGCCCGACCATCGCGCTCGCGCGGGGCGGCGTGCTCGAGACGATGGTCGGCCTCGGCCGCGCCGAAGGCCCGCCGACGGCCGTCTTCTTCGACGACCAAACGGCAGAGGCATTGGTGAGTGCCATGCTCGCCTTCGAGGTGGCCGCAGCTCGCTTCGCGCCGGCCGCGCTGCGCGCCCGCGCCGAGCAATTCGATCGACCGGTGTTCACGCAACGCCTCCGCGACTATCTCGACCGGCGGTACGCGGAGTTCCGTGCGAGGCGCTCGTGCTGAAGGCGCACTCGCGGTTGTTCAGGCAGCTCACGTTCGGCGCCGACGTTGCGGTGATCGCCGCATGCTGGGTGCTGGCGTACTGGTTGCGCTTCTACTCGGGCGTCTTCGGCCACGGCGACATCCCGCCGTTCCGGGACTACGCGCTGCAGCTCGTGCCGATCCTGAGTGTGTGGGGCTTCGCATTCAAGGCGTTCGACCTCTACCGGCCGCAGCGTCTCGGGTCGCACCTCGGCGAGTGGTGGGACATCACCAAGGCCTCGAGCCTCGGCGCCCTCGTCCTCGTCGCCATCATGAGCCTCGTCTTCCGCGGGTACGACTACTCGCGCATCGCGATCGGCGTGTTCTGGGCGACGTCGATCGTGGGCGCGACGATGTCGCGCGTTGTGTTCCGCGAGGCCCTGCGTGTGGCGCGGCGTCGCGGCTACAACCTGCGCTACGCGGTGGTGGTCGGCGGCGGCGAGGCGGCCGCCGAGGTGTTCCGCGTGTTACGCCGGCGCCCCGACGTCGGCGTGCGCGTGCTCGGCCGGCTCGGCGACAAGCGTGAGGATGGCGAGACTCGCTGGCTCGGCGCGCCGGAGGACATCCGCGCGGTGCTCGACGCGCATTCGGTGGACATCGTGATCATCGCGCTGCCGCACGCCGAGTACCCTCGGCTCAGCGCGATCCTCGACGGCATCGGCGACGACCCCGTGGCCATTCACTTCGTGCCCGACATCTTCAGCCTCGCCTCGCTGCGGGGGGGCATCGAGGAGTTCGAGACACTGCCGATCATCCACCTACGCGAGTCGCCGCTCTACGGCTGGAATCGCGTACTCAAGCGCGCGTTCGACTTCGTCATCGGCGCCGCCGCGCTGGTGACGCTGGCCCCGCTGATGCTGGCCATCGCGGTGGCCATCAAGCTCACGTCGCGCGGCCCCGTGCTCTACCGTCAGGAGCGCATGGGCCTCGACGGCCGGCGCTTCCGGATGCTGAAATTCCGCTCGATGGTCGCCGACGCGGAGGCGACGACGGGGCCGCGCTGGGCGGTGCCCGACGATCCGCGCCGCACCGGCTTCGGCGCCGCCCTCCGCCGCCTGAGCCTCGATGAGCTGCCACAGTTGTTCAACGTGCTGCGCGGAGAGATGAGCCTTGTCGGCCCGCGCCCCGAGCGGCCGTCGTTCGTCGAGGACTTCCGGCGACGAATGCCTCGCTACATGTTGCGTCACAAGGTGAAGGCCGGGATCACCGGGTGGGCGCAGATCAACGGGTGGCGCGGCAACACCTCGATCGAGAAGCGCATCGAGTACGACCTCTACTACATCGAGCGCTGGTCGCTCGGCTTCGACCTGAAGATCCTCGTCCAGACTTTCTGGTTGGGCTTCCGCAACCGGAACGCGTATTGAACCGGCCGCGCGCGCTGGCGCTGCGCGATGGCCTCGTCGTCGCGCTCCTCCTCGGCCTCGCCGCCTCGATCTCGCTGGCCGAGGCTTCGCTAGCCGCGCTGGCGGCCTGGCTCGTGTGGGCGGTTCGCACACGCGCGTACCGTCCATCCTGGCCGCTATTCGCGCCGCTCGCCGCCTTCGCGATCTGGTCCGTGCTCGCCGCGCTGCTGTCGCCAGCGCCGGTGGACAGCCTGCGGATCATGAGGATGCTCCTGCCGCTCGCGACGCTGTGGATCGTGCTCGGCGTGCTCGACGACGCGAGCGCGGCGCGTCGCTTCGCAGCGGGCCTGCTGTGGGCGGTCGCTGCCGTGGCCGTCGTGGCCATTGTGCAGGTCGTCACCTGCACGCCCGACCGCTACGACGCGAACCCCGCGCTGCCGCCGGTTGTCCGAATGGTGCTCGGCAAGTGTCGACGCGCGCATGCCTTCTTCAGCATCTACATGACCCTGGCCGGCGTCCTGACGGTCGTCCTCACGGCCGAGCTGGCGCCGCTTTTCGTCGCCGGCCGCCGCCGTGCCGGCGCCGCGGCCGCGTGGCTGACTGGCGCGCTGGCGCTTGCGCTCACGCTCGTTCGCGGCGCATGGCTGGGACTCGCCGCGGGTGTCCTCGTCTCGCTCGCAGGCGTCCGTCGGCGCGTTCTTGCCGCGGCCTGCGTGGTGACGCTCGCGGCGGCGGTCCTGGCCCTGCCGAGCGTACGGGAGCGTGCCGAGACGTTCGGGGACGCCGCCGATGCCACCGCCCGTGAGCGGCTGGCCATGATCGACGGCGGCCTGGCGATGCTTCGGCAGCGGCCGATCATCGGCGTCGGCCCCGGGCAGGTGAAGCAGCTCTATCCGATCTATGCGCCGCCCGAAGCGCTGCGCCGCCACACGAGCCACCTGCACAACACGCCGCTGCAGATCGCGGTGGAGCGCGGGCTCGTCGGCCTTGCGCTCTGGCTCTGGATCTTCGTCGCCTTCTTCGTGCGAGCGGCGCGCGTGCTCCGTCGCGTGCCCGCGCAGGCCGCCGCCGACCGCGCGCTCGTCGTCGGCGCGCTGGCCGCGGTGACGGCCTTCCTCGTGGCCGGCCTCTTCGAGTACAACTTCGGCGACACCGAGGTGCTGCTGGCGATGCTCAGCGTGATGGCGCTGCCGTTCGTCGTCGAGCGCGGGCTCGCGGGGCGCGCGGCATGAAGCGCCCGCCCGCCGGCCCGCGGCTGGCCGCCGTGCGCCTGGTCGCGATGGACGTGGATGGCGTGCTCACCGACGGCGGCATCTGGTACACCGACGGCGGCGAGGAGCTCAAGCGCTTCGACGTCCGCGACGGCCAGGGCCTCGTGCTGCTCCGCGAGGCCGGCGTGGTCACGGCCGTGATCACACGCCGCCACTCGGAGATCGTCGAGCGCCGCGCGCGCGAGCTGGGCATCGTCGAGGTCCACCAGGACGCGACAGACAAGGGCGCCGTCGTGCAGGGGATCCTGACGCGGCACGGCGTCCGCGCGGCGGACGCGTGCTACGTGGGTGACGACGTCGGCGACCTGCCGGCGATGGCGCTCGTCGGCTTTCCCGTCGCCGTCGCCAACGCCGTCCCCGCCGTGCGGACGGCCGCCGTCTACGTCACACGCGCCCTCGGCGGCCACGGCGCCATCCGCGAACTTTGCGACCTCCTCCTCTCCGCCCGCCAGACCAAGCCCCCCACTCGCGCTCGCTGACCGATGTCGCGTGCGCGTCGGCTTCCGTCACCGCCCCGCCGGAGGCCGACGAGAACGCGACCGAGGCGTGACGAAGTCCCTCGACTCATGCGTGTAGTGATTGGTCCGACGACCGCCGACTGAAGGGTGGGGTGTCTTCTGGGTATTGCGTCGGTTCCGGCTGGCAATCGTGGCTCGTCGGCAGGCGCAACGTCGTGTCGATTTGCGTGGTCGAGGAGGGGCACGCCGCCCCCGCCCACCCGTTTAGTACGCGATCGTCGGCTCCGTCGCCACGCGCACGCGGACGAAGT
>VBKJ01000225.1 GCA_005879795.1 Deltaproteobacteria bacterium | reverse complement strand
CTGGCCGCGCTCGGCCAGCGCCACCCGCTCGTCTTCCTGCCGACCCACAAGTCGATGCTCGACAGCCTGGTGCTCAAGTACGCGCTCTACGAGAACGGCCTCCCGCCCAACCACACCGCCGGCGGCATCAACATGAACTTCTTCCCGATGGGCGGGCTCATGCGCCGCACGGGCATCTTCTTCATCCGGCGGAGCTTCAAGGACAACGAGGTCTACAAGTTCGTGCTGCGCCAGTACGTCGACTACCTGATCGAGAAGCGCTTCCCGCTCGAGTGGTACATCGAGGGAACGCGCTCGCGCTCGGGCAAGCTCATGCCGCCGCGCTTCGGCCTTCTCGCCTACGTGGTGGACGCCTACCGGCGCGGCAAGAGCGAGGACGTCCTCCTCGTCCCGGTCTCGGTCGCCTACGACCAGATCCAGGACGTGGCCGGCTACGCCGCGGAGGAGCGCGGCGGCCGTAAGCGGCCCGAGAGCTTCGGCTGGTTCCTGCGCTTCGTGCGCGCGCTCCGCCGCCGCTACGGCGAGATCTACATCCGCTTCGGTGAGCCGCTCTCGCTCGCGCGCGCGCTCGGGCCGCCCGACCCCGGGGCGGAGCCCGACCCGAACGAGCAGAGCCTCGCCCTCCAGAAGCTCGCCTTCGAGGTGTCGGCGCGCATCAACCGGGTGACGCCGATCACGGCGACCTCGCTGGTCACGATGGCGCTCCTCGGCACGTCGAGCCGCGCGCTCAGCGTGGAGGAGACGATCGCCTCGCTCCGGAACCTCCTCGATTACGTCCGTCGCCGCGATCTCCCGACCGCGGGCGCGCTCGACCTCGACACCCCCGAGGGCGTGCGGCGTGCGCTCGACGCCCTGATCGAGAACGGCGTGGTCACCTGCTTCGCCGAGGGGCCCGAGGCCGTGTATGCGATCGGCGCCGAGAAGCACCTGATCGCGTCCTACTACCGCAACACCGTCATCCACTTCTTCGTGAACGGGGCGATCGCGGAGCTGGCGCTCCTGCGCGCCGCCGAGGACGGCGTCGCCGATCCCGCGGGCGAGTTCTGGGACGAGGCGATGCGACTCCGCGACCTCCTCAAGTTCGAGTTCTTCTTCGCCGACAAGGAGGCCTTCCGCGAGGAGTTGCGCGCCGAAGTGCGGATCCACGAGGCGGACTGGGAGCGGCGCGTGGCCGAGGGACCGGCCGCGATCCAGGCGCTCCTCCGTCGCTTCCGCCCGTTCAGCGCGCACCGCGTGCTGCGCCCGTTCCTCGAGGCGTACCGGGTGGTGGCGGACGCGCTCGCGCGCCGCCCGCCGGACGCGGCGTTCCAGGAGGACGAGTTCCTGCGCGGCTGCCTCGCGCTCGGGCGGCAGTACCTCCTGCAGCGGCGCATCCGGAACGCGGAGTCGGTCTCGCAGGGGCTGTTCGCGACCGCGCTCCGCCTCGCGCGCAACCGGAGCCTGGTCGACCCCGGCGCCCCGGACCTGGCCGAGCGCCGTCGCGCCTTCGCCGAGGAGGTGCGCCGGGTGATCCGGCGCATCGACGCGATCGACGCGCTGGTGGCGGCGCGGCACGCGGGGCTGATCGAGTGAGCAGCTCGGGCGCGTGAAGGGCATCCCACTCGCGCAGTAGCGGCTCATCGGCCGCATCGCCCGCCATGCGGGTCCCGGTCCTGCTCTTCGTCCGCTCCATCCAAGCCATCGGGGCCTGACTCGAGCAAGGAGAGTGAAGGCGTCAAGACCGTGCCGGCGCGACCGACATCCTTGTGCAGCCCCGATTTCTTCCCCCAGGCCTCTCGCGTAGAGCTCCCGCACGTTTCCGGAGCCTTCCTTCCGGGCACAAGCCTTGCACCGACACCGACCGGGTTGCGAGACGTAGCATGCGCCACAGCCCGTTCGATCCGCGCCCTCCGGCGTTGCCTGCCCGCGTCACCAGTCTTGCCGCGGATACTCGCCGGAGGAGGCTCGGGTCCGGATGCGAGCATGCAAACGTTCCTTGCTACCCACGCGAAATGGCGGCTGACGGAGCGGCACATCGAGCAGCACGTGGCCGCGGAAGGGGTCGAGCATGACGGGCCGAGGATACGAGAAGCGGGACGGTGAGCGAGGTCAGGTCCTGGCGACGACCGTGATCGCCTTTGTCGCCATCTGCGCTCTGGTCGCCGTGGCTGCCGACACGGGCCTCTTTTTCGACCACCGACGCCGCATGCAGACCGGCGTCGATAGTGCGGCGATGGCGGGAGCGGAACAGCTGCGGAGGGCTGCGAGCGCCACGCAAATCGAATCGGCGGCGTTCAATGCGGCTGCCACGAACGGGTTCACCAACGGCGTGAATGGTGCGCAAGTTGCCGTCAATCACCCGCCCACCAGCGGCTTCTATGCAGGCAATGACGCGTTCGTGGAGGCCGTCATCAGCCAGGTGCGCCCGACGACGTTCATGGGTATCCTCGGCTTCCAGACGGCGACCGTGAGCACGCGGGCGGTCGCGGGCGCGAAGGCTGGACCTGCCTGCATCTACGCCATGGACCCCACGGCCGCCAGTGCGTTCAACGTGAACGGCGGCGCCAGCGTAACGGCGACGTGCGGGATCGTCGACGACTCGAGCAGCAGCAACGCGATGAACAGCAGCGGTGGATCCTCCAGCGTGACCGCCACGTCGATCGCCGTCACCGGGAACGTCACGGGTTGCTGCTACTCCCCGACGCCGCAGACGGGTGTTCCTCCGGAGCCGGACCCGTTCGCCCAGCGAGCAGCTCCCGTGTTCTCCGGTTGCGATTACACCAAATTCAAGGTCACCGGCGGCACGAAGATTCTCACGCCCGGCGTTTACTGCGACGGCATAGATATCACTGGCGGCTCCACCGTGACCTTCAGTCCCGGCCTCTACGTCCTCAACGGAGGCGGCCTCAGCGTGAGCGGGAACAGCACGTTGAACGGCACCGGGGTCACCTTCTACAACACGGCAAGCGGGTCCAACGCCTACAAGCCCGTGTCGATCAGCGGCGGCACCATCGGAACGCTCTCCGCCCCCACGAGCGGACCCATGGAGGCGATGCTCTTCTTCCAGGATCGAGGGATCAGGTCGAGCCAGACGAACACCATTTCCGGGGGCAGTACCCTCAATCTCGCGGGCGCGGTCTACTTCCTGACCACCCCCCTCAACTTCTCCGGAAACAGCAGCGGCGACGCGGACTACACGATCCTCGTCGCATCTCTGATCACCTTCACCGGGGCGAGCCGGCTCAATGCCGATTACGGGAGCCTCCAGAACGGCGACCCGATCACGAGGGTCGCCCTCGCTGAATGAGGTCCGCATCGAATCCGTCCCCCAGACGACGCGATCGACGCCGAGCCCCTTCACCAAGGTGCCGAGCAGCGCCGCGCAATAGCGCGGGTGCGTGACGCACGAGTTGGCGAAGGTGGCGCCGAGCTCGCCGTACACGTTGGCCACGCCGTACCTGCCCGGGATCTCCGCCAGATCGGTCACCCACTCGATGGGCCGCGACCGGCCTCACGCAAGGCGCTGATCCGGTCGCGAAGGGGACCGCCGCGTCGCACGAGACGGGGTCAAGACCGTGCCCTGGCAGCGGCACATTCAAGTCGGCCGCGTGCACGGCCGAGAAGGGTGTTCGGGAGCGGACGCTCTCGCAGGGGGTGGTTCGCATGGCGCGCACGCCGGTCGGCCGAAGCGGCAAGGTGCTCTGCCACCGGTCAGGTGAGAGGTGGACCGTCGAGCTGCGACTCGAGGAGAGCGGCGGCACCCAAGGCCGCCGGTACCGCGTCGTCCTCGGGAGGACGTTCACGACCGAGATCGCGGCGAGCCAGGCTGGCGAGCAGGTCGTGGCCGAGTGGCAGGGAAACCGGATCGCCGTGAGGGATCTGATGCTGGAGAGCTCGCGGCAACCTACCGCAGGCTTCGTGAGACCTACCAGCGGATGCAGCCCCCGACGGTGCCCACGACCCGCTCCGCCTGGGAGCACGCCATCACCACGTGGGAAGGGCTCGGCTGGATCAACGGGGCCGACGTGGCACGGTTTCGCGATCACGTCCGGTGGACGCTCGCACCCGAGTCAGCGGGGATTCCGCAGCGTCGGATCCGCCTGGACGGCGAATCGGACTAGGAGCCTCCCCCACATCCACGTCGCGCCCACGGTACAGCCGCCCGGAGATGGACCCGCGCCCGCGGCTCGATCTCAGGCCGCAGGCGCGGCCACCTGCGCTCTCGGCCCTGCCCGCCTTCGCAGCGCGCCGAAGGAAGACCGTCTTCTCGATAATGAACCGCTTCGGTTCGTCCTCGACGTCCCTTTGACTTCCAGGCGTTAACTCAGTGGGGCGCTCTACGGCGCAACCCAACCTACCCTCGGGTCGTGGTCCCCTTCGGCCAGTTGCGCGTCTGCGGTAGGCCCGTCCCCCACGCAGACAGGAGGATCACCCATCGCCGCCGAGTTACGATGGTGAGCGCGGTCTGCGCTTACAACCTTTCAGCCGGATGAGCTGCACCTGCAACGCACCTTCCGACATCACCTCGCCCGATGGCTTCCGGCAGGTGAACGTGTTCGGTTCTGGTTCGCCGATGCCGAAGGCGATGGTCGCGCTGAACTCACAGGTGGCCCTGTCGGGGTACCGCGCCACGCCCGTGAGGCGGTCGTTCCTTACGACGCCGCTAAACTCTGCCCGCACCCCGGAGCAGATGGGGAAGTTGTCGCTCGCCGTGTCGCAGCGCGTGGGCAAGCCGGGTGCGGACGGAAGGCCGGCCGAGTAGTCGGACCACACCTCAAGCCGTCCCCGGAGCCGACGGAGCGACCGTCTTCCCCGCGCCTGGCCGAAGAGCGTCCAGTAGGCGGGCACGTTGGGTGGCATCGAGTTGAAGCCGAGTATCCCGCCATTGGGAACGCACGCCGATTGTGACGGTAGGCACTCCACGAACGTCTCGCCCCTCAGACACAGCCCGCCGAACGCACACCGTCGGCATCCGGCGGCATCAGCGGTGCCGGCAGATGCCGCCATCAACGTGAGCACCGCGAGCACAAGCGTGACGACGCGCACGGCCCACCCCCGATAGCTGGAGCCTAACACCAAGCGCAGACTGCGGGCTACTGTCGGCCCACGCGGCCCTCGTACCTCCACTGGGCCGTCTCGCCGCCGGGGGTCGAGTTGGACCACATCCCCCGAACTGCTCGGGGAGATGGAGCGCCTGCGGGCGATCCTGTGAGCTCGCCTTGCCCTGCGGATCAATCACCCCGATCTCAAGGAAGACCGTCTTCTCAGCATCGGGGAGGCCATTGGCAGGCTCGGCACCTCGAAGGACTGGCTCTCCCGAAGCCGCGGCCGGCGGCTCTCGGAGGGACAACTTCGGTCCGTCCTCGGTGAGTGTGGAGGCGGCTTGTAGCACATCGCACCCACTGGCTGTCAAGCACAATCTAAACAGTCGTCTAGGAATATGACCGCAGAACAGTCGGCCAGGCTTGGTCGGTCGATTGATTGACTCAGGGGGCTGGCGCCGACTTGTGAAACGCGGCGCGCTTCCGCGCCTCAGTCGGGACCCCGCCCGGCCGGGGGGGCAGCCGAGAGCGCGGTGTGCCCGCCGCTGCGAGTCTCGGCCGCAATTT
>VBKJ01000224.1 GCA_005879795.1 Deltaproteobacteria bacterium | reverse complement strand
GCGGTACGGGCTCGAGAAGATCAAGACGATCGGTGACGCCTACCTGGTCGTCGCCGGTGCACCGGAACCTCGCCAGGACCATGCCGCGGCCACGCTCGACATGGCGCTCGCGATGCACGCCACCGTTGGGTCGGCGGAAATGTCCGCAGGTGTCCCCATTCGCCTCCGAATGGGCGTCGCCTCCGGTCCGGCGGTGGCCGGCGTCATCGGCCATCGGAAGTTCAGCTACGACATCTGGGGCGACGCGGTGAACCTCGCCAGCAGGATGGAGTCGACCGGAGGCCCGGGGAGCATTCAGCTCGCTGAATCGACCTGGCGACTCTGTCGCGACCGCTATTCGTTCACACCTCGAGACGTCGAGGTCAAGGGAATCGGAGCGATGCGCACCTACCTGCTCGACCCGAGTTCCGTCTCGCCGCGCGACGATCCCGACTGATCATCGCCATGCGGCGAGTGCCGAGAACCCCATGTCCGAGGGTGAGGGCACGTCACGACCTCTTCTCCCAGTTGCGGCCAACCTCGTGGGCTGCAACCTCACGTCGCGATGCTCGGCGCCTGCAGATAGGGAATATTAGCGGCCTTTCTCGGGCCAAGGCGAGAACGGCGCAAGGAAGGAGACGAAGCCGATCGCCAGCGCCGCCTTCAGGTGAACGCGCAGGGAGTCGGGATCGATCTCGGCGCCGGCGAGGAAGGTCAGGAGGACCGCCCCGAAGGCGGTGAGGAAGTTGACCATTCGCTGGTCTCGAGGCCGAGGAAGATGCCGCCGATCACTCCCACGCCGATCTCGATGCCCGAGCGAGGTACCGACCTGCGACTCGCTCCGATACGGTTCAGTGCCGCCGCCGCAGCCGGGCGAGCTCGGCGCGGAGCGCCGCCACCTCGCGCGTGAGGGCGTCGATCCGTCGCTGCTGCGCCTGGATCGCGCCGACCGCCATGCTCGTGTAGCCGTAGAGGTCGACGTGCCCACCGTCGGCCGCGACCGCGGGACTCGCGCCGACGTCGTCGATGATGAAACCCAGGTGCGCGCGCGCCCCCGGGGGCTCGCTCGTGTACCGGTAGGTCGTGAGACGCATGCGGCGCACCTCGTCCAGCATGCGGTCGAGGTCGCCGTCGTCGAGGTAGCTGACCTCGCGCTTCGCGTCGCGGCGGGAGATGGGACAGACGACCGCCGGATCATGGTCGGTGCAGAGCAGGCGCACGCCACAGCCGATCCCGGGGTCACAGGTCTCGTTGCGAGTCGAGCACGGCTCGCCGACTTTCTGGGTGGTGCACGGCTCGACGCCCGGGATCGGTCCGTCGAACGGCCCGCCGCACACCGGGTAGCCGCACGTCTTCCAGTACGTGCACGCGCCCGGGGCGCAGGGTTCGGGCAGCGTGGTGGTGGTGACCGTGGTGGTGGTAGGCGGGCACTCGGCGGCGGGTCCAGGGCAGCAAGTGATCCCGCCGTCGGGTCCCGGGCTCACGCACCGGCACTCGTGGAGGCAGACGCCGTCCCGGCAGGCGTCGAACGTGCAGGGATTACCGTCGTCGCAGTCGGCGTCGCTCGAGCACGGACCGGAAGGGAGGGTCGTAGTGGTGGTGGTGGGGCCCGGCGTCGGGGGCGCACAGCGCGGCGTGCAGTAGACGTTGAACGCGGGACATGGGTGGTCGGGCCCGCAGGCCTCGCCCGTGCACGCGAACCCGATCGTGTCGAAGCACCCGAGCTCCACCGCGCCGCACTCGCCGTCGTGCAGCTTGCAGACGCCCGCCGCGCGACGCTCGCAATCGCTGCCGTAGGTCTTCCCGTCACAGCCGCACACGGGCGCGTACTCCTGCGTGCACGCGACGGGCCGCTCGGTGCACGTGCCGCCGGTTCCGTCACAGCTCCCCGGGCGACACTCGCAGAACTCGTTCGGGCCGCAGTCGCTGTCGCTGTTGCACCCGCTACAGGACGCGCCGCCTGCCGGCTCGCAGGCGAGCATGGCGTGCCGGACCACACGGCGTGCGCAGCAACGACGGAGGCTGCCCTCGCGGACGGCCTGCTTGGCGAGCGACGCTGCGCAGCGCCAGACCTCGCCGGCCGTGCCGAGCGCACAGCAGTCACAGGCGCTCGAGACGTCCGTCTCGACGGCAGCCATCGCGGCCAGGTCGCCCGCCAGCTCGCCACATCGGGGACGCGCCTCGGCAGGGTTGGCGGCGGTCACCAGCAGAACGATCCCGACGAGCGCGACTCGCACGCGACGCCTCCCTGAGCCACCTTCCCTCCTATCACCGTCCCGGCTTCAGGGGAACGGGCCGTCACCCGAGACAATGCCCGCGCGGAAGCGGCGCGGGGGCGCGGGGAAGCGCCGGGGGCCGGATAGAGCGACGGCACATCAGGAGGCACCGTCCTCGTCAAGGACATCCGCCCGGGTGCGCTCGGCTCCTCGCCGCAGTTTCTCACGAACGTCAACGGGACACTCTTCTTCTCGGCTCTCGACGACGCCACCGGCATCGAGCTCTGGAAGAGCGACGGCACCGCCGCCGGCACTGTCCTCGTCAAGGACATCCGCCCGGGTGGGGCGAGTTCCAGCCCATCAGGCCTCACGAACGTGAATGGGACCTTGTTCTTCGACGCTTTCCAGGATGCAACCGGCGGGGAGCTCTGGAAGAGCGACGGCACCGCGGCCGGCACCGTCCTCGTGAAGGACATTCGCCCCGGCCCGGACAGCTCCTACGCCAGCCCATATCTCAACGTGAACGGGACGCTGTTCCTCACCGCGGACGACGGGAACACGGGGAGGGAGCTCTGGAAGAGCGACGGCACGGCGGCCGGCACCGTGCTCGTCGAGGACATCAATCCCGGGGCGAGCGCCACCTCGATCTACTTCTTGACGAACGTGAACGGGACGCTCTTCTTCGCCCCGGAGGAGTACAGCGCGGGACGGGAGCTCTGGAAGAGCGACGGCACCGCCGGCACCGTCCTCGTCAAGGACATCCGCCCGGGCTCGGCCGGATCCTTCCCTTCCGAGCTCACGAACGTGGGCGGCACGCTGTTCTTCGTTGCCCTCGATGGTGTCAGCGGCGCCGAGCTGTGGAAGAGCAATGGCAGCGCGGCCGGCACCGTCCTCGTGAAGGACATCCGCCAGGGGCCCGACCCGTCCTTCCGTGGCCCCGGATACCTCGTCAACGGCGGCGGGCTACTCTTCTTCACCGCCGCCGACGGGCTCGCTGGCACCGAGCTGTGGCGGAGCAACGGCACGACGGCCGGCACCGTCCTCGTCGAGGACATCGGGCCCTATCCGACCGAGTCCCGGCCCGAGTTCCTGACGGTCGTCGGCGGCACGCTCTTCTTCACCGCCGCCGACGGCGTTCACGGACGGGAGCTGTGGGCACTCCATCTACCGGCTGGGTGTCGATGAGGTGGACCACTTCGGCGCGCTCATGGTCGACACGTCAGAGCCGACCGTCTCCTCGTTCCCACCGCGAAAGACCTCGGCAGCCCGCCGTTGCCGTCGGCGCCTGCGCTCGCGGATCACTACCAGTGCTACAGAGTGCGGCCGAGCGTCGGCAGCCCGGTACTTCGGGGATTGCGCCTTACGTCCGGTAGGACGGCCCGCCCTCCGCCGGGGACAGCACGGCGCGCGCTTAGCGGGTGAGCTCGAACAGCTCGATCTCGCCGTCGAAACCCTTGACCCTGGCGGGTGGTAGCGGCGCGCACGCGAACGAGCCCTGCACCGCCGTTCGCACGTCGCTCGATACCACCACGTGTCCTGGGCGGGCGAGCTTCACTGCACGTGCGGCCAGGTTGACGACCGGCCCGAAGCAGTCGCCGTCGCGCAGCATCACCGCGCCGCTGGCGATGCCGCCCCGCACGGGTGGCAGTGCCGGGTGCGCGCGCAAGGCGTCGGTCAGGGCCAGCGCGACGCGGCAGGCCACCACGGGATCGGCCACCGAGTACATCACCTCGTCGCCGATCAGCTTGACCACCCGCGCGCCCATGTCCGTCACGGTGTCGGTGACGATCACCTCGAACTCCCCGAGCGCCCTGCCGAGTTCGGCGGTCGAGAGCTGCTGGCCAAGGGCGGTGGAGCCGACGAGGTCGACGAAGCCGACCGCGAGCTGCTGGACTTCGACACCCGCCTGGCGGTCGACGGACAGGAGCGAGCGGCGGGCGGCAAGGAAGTGCCGGCGCAGCAGCACCTCGATGCCCCGGAAGAGCATCGGCAGCAGGGTGACGGCCTCGGCGTTGGCCTTGGCCACCGCCAGGTCCACTTGCTCGCCTCCCAGCTGCGGCAGCTCGATGTTGACCAGGAAGGCCGAGACCCCGGCGTCGGCGATGCGGGCGGTGGCCAGGCCCATCACGCGGATGAGCTGGAGGACCGCGTCCCGCCCAAAAAGCTTCTCGGCCGCGTCGAGCATGGTGAACACCTCGGCCTCGCCCTCGCTCGCCACCGGGACGCCGGGGCCGGGGTCAGGGAAGCCCGCCGCCCGCCAGCGCTGCGTCACCACCTCGACGGGCACGCCCGAGCGCGCCGCCATGTCCGCCAGCGTGAGCGTGGGCCGCCCCAGGCGGAGCGCGAGCACCGATGCGAGCCCGGGAAGCTCGGCGGCATACTGCGCGAGGTCCTCCTCCGACGCGCCCAGCCCGACGAGGAACTCGATCAACGCCTGACGATCGTCCGCGGCCACGGCATTTGCTCGGTGGCCTGCACCTTTCGCACGCGGTCAGCACCCTGTCCACCGGTGCGGACTGCCAGCGCGAGTTGATTTCGAACGCGCCCTGCGCTGCAAGGCCGCCGTGCGCTGCCCACGAGGGCCGAGTCACGTGAGGGTGTGGGGCTGCACGGTCTTCAACGTCGCCATCGCTGACGTGCGGGCGCTCCGCGAACGCTGGGATCGAGAACCTCCACTGGCACGATCTGCGCCACCCGTTCGCCTCTGCGGACCGTTCAGGAGCTGATGGGCCACAAGACCATCGCGATGACGCTCGCCGCGACGACTCGACCCAGGGGGCGTCGGGGTCGGAACCGAGGCGCTCGACCCGAGCCCCGGCGCGGGGCCCGAGCGCGACCCGGTCCTGCACGGCCGCTCGCGAGTCCGGCGAGCGCGAGCGACTCGGCGGCCAACGGTTCGATGGTATCGCCGTCGTCGACGAGCCCGCGGCGGAGCAGCAGCCGCCCGACCCGCCGCGCGATCGTCGCGACCAGCCGGCGACGTCTGCAGCGCTGGGTGGCGGCACCGTCGGCGCGCGTCGGCGTCGCGCCCCGGATTGGCGGCACGTGCCGTTCGCGCGCACAACGGCCAATGAAACAGGTCGCTTCACGTCGGGCCGGGTCCCGGACGATCCAGCGCGTAACCCGGCCGCGACCATCCGCATCAAAACCGTACGAACGTCCGGCCCGCCTGCACGGCGCCGGCACAAGAGGGGCACTGTCAATGGGGTCTCGACGCTCATCACGGCCGTGGTAGGGCTCGCGGAGCGGGTCGGAACGGCCAGAAGACGTGCCGTCTCTGTGACTTCTACATCCCCTCTACTGACTGGGGCTACCCGATGGGGCACAACTGCAAGGCCCACGACGTCGACAACCTCTACGTCGTCGACGGGAGCTTCTTGCCCTCGAGCTGTGCCGTGAACCCGGCGCTCACCATCATGGCGAACGCGCTCCGGGTCGGTGACCACCTCCGGGAGCGGCTCGGGTGAGGCGCTCCACCACTCTCGCCGCCGGGCTCTTCGCGCTCGCCCTCGCGGCCCCGGCGCCTGCCTGGCCGGGCAGGGCGCTCGTCCGGGCGGTCGACTCGGTCGGGATCACCGTCTCGGACATGGACCGCTCCGTCCGCTTCTTCACCGACGTCCTCGGGTTCGAGCCCGTCTCGGACGTCGAGGTGGCGGGCGAGGACTACGAGCGCCTCGAGGGCGTCTTCGGGCTGCGCATGCGCGTCGTGCGTCTGCGGCTGGGCGAGGAGGCGATCGAGCTGACGGAATACCTGGCGCCGCGCGGCCGGCCGATCCCCGCGGACGCGCGCAGCAACGACCGCTCGTTCCAGCACGTCGCGATCGTCGTGAGCGACATCGACCGGGCGTACCGGCGGCTGCGAGAGCATCGCGCCGAGCACGTCTCGGCCGGGCCGCAGCGCCTGCCCGACTGGAACCCCAAGGCTGGC
>VBKJ01000223.1 GCA_005879795.1 Deltaproteobacteria bacterium | reverse complement strand
CAGTCGGGCGGCGTGACCTCGTTGAAGACCACCCAGACGGCCTGCGGCGGGAGCTTGCAGACCTCCGTGATCGTCTCCGTCACGCGGCGCGCGATCTCGTCCTTGCGCTCCTTGGGATGGCCTTCGTAGAGGGTGATGTTGACGAACGGCATGGCGCACCTCCGTCGGCGCTGACGTCGGGAAATTGCCCGGTAACGTACCACGCGGCGAAGCGGGGCGGCAAGGCGGGCGCGGCTCAGTTGCCTTCGAGCACGCGGCGGGCGAAGTCGAGCATCAGCGCATGGTGGTCCATGGCCTGGTCCACCACCAGCGAGCCGTGCCCGGCGTCGAACCAGTGCACCTCGATGGCCTTGCCGAGCGCCTTCATCTTCGCTTCGTATGCCTCTACCGAGCGTGCCGGCGCACGCGTGTCGTTACGACCTTGGATGATCATCACGGGGGCCTTGACGTGTTGCACGTAAGTCATCGGGGAGCTGGCCGCGTAACGTTCGGGCTGCTCGTCCGGCGTGCCGCCGAAGCGCGCGGCACGCAGGTTACGCAGCGTGTCGGTCGTGTCCTCGTGGGCGATGGCCCAGTCGGCGACGGCGATCCCCGCCATGCCCCCCGCCCACAGCGCGGGTCTCGTCCCGAGTGCCTGCAACGTGAGGTACCCGCCGTAGGACCAGCCGGTCACGAAGACTCGCGAGGGGTGGGCGATCCCTTCCTTGACGAGCCACTCGCGGGCCGCGACCATGTCTTCGACCTCCCAGCGCCCGATGTTGCCCCAGATCTGCTCGAGGAACGCCCGCCCGAACGTCGTCGAGCCGCGATAGTTGATGCTCAGGAACGCGAACCCGTGGTCGATCCATGACTGGCTCGAGGGAACGAACATCTCGGTCATCGCGGCCTCGGGACCGCCGTGGACGTGCAGGATCGTCGGGAACGGGCCGATCGCGTCGGGCACGGCGAGCCAGCCCTGGATCTGCTGTCCGCCCGCGGACTGAAAGGCGACCGACCGCCACGGACGGCCGGGTGGGACGTCGGGCGCGGGCAGCAGTATCCGCGCTGGCCCGCCTGTCACGCTATCGAGCGCGATCACCTGAGGAGGATGCGTCGAATCCTCCCACAGAGCGTGGATCGCGCCGTCGGGCGCCCAGTACACGTGGCCGTACGTGCCGCTGGGGTGCCGCAGCGGCGTCAGCGTCGCCTCACGCAGGTCATACACGTAGAGCCGCTGGACGGCCCGCGCGAGCTGGACGAGGAGCAAGCGGTCGCCGTCCGGGGACCAGTCGGCGGGCTGGACGTCGCCTTCGAGGTCGTCGAGGGCGATGTCCACGCGCGAGCCCCGAGTGACGTCCCAGATCAGTGGCCGGTCGACGCCGCTCCTATTGCTGAGGCCCAGGAGACGCCCGTCGCCGGAGAGCGGCGCGAAGGCGACGGCCCCGAGGCGGCTGTCGGCGTCCGCGGCCTCGCCGAGGATGCGCTCGGTCGCCGTGTCCAGCGCGACCAGCTCGTAGCGCAGGCTCCGAGCCTCCGGGCTGGCGGCCACCACCGCAAGCGCGCCGTCGTGCGAGAACACCGGACCGATCAACAGCCGCGGGCGGCTATGAATCCGGCGCGGCGGCCCGAGCGTGCCATCGGCGGCGACGTCGATGACGTGGACGTGGTAGGCGCCCTCATCGGCGGTGACGAAGCCGAGCCGGTTCCCGGCGCCGCTGGCGGCCAGGCCGAAGGTCGGATACGGCGGCACGCCCGGCGTGATGCTCACAGCGGTGCCGCCCTCGAATGGGATCCGCACGAAATGGCCGAGCTCGTTGCCGCCGGCGTCGTCGTGATAGTAGACGAAGCGGCCGTCGGGCCCCAGGACGCCGGCCATCACCCCGGTGGGACGGCTCGTCAGCGCCCGGAGCCGCCCGGACGCCAGGTCCCACGCGTGCAGCTGGAACGCGCCGGACACGTTGCTGGCGACGAGACCACGCGCGGAAGCGC
The DNA here is from genome assembly GCA_005879795.1 of Deltaproteobacteria bacterium. NCBI lineage: Bacteria > Pseudomonadati > Myxococcota > Myxococcia > Deltaproteobacteria bacterium. The sequence continues at coordinate 3,766 of VBKJ01000223.1, read as the reverse complement.
CGGCGGCGACCTGCATGCCGCGGATGAGCGGCACGCGGAAGCGCGCTTTCCAGGGCGGAGAGGGGTTCGCCACGGCTCCTCCTGACGTGCGGAATTGTATCAGCCGGCTCACGCCCGCCAGCGGCGGCACAAATCGCGCGCGGCCTCCGCCCAGATCGGGAACTCGAACGCGAACCCCTGCTGCACGAGCCGGCCGGGCACGACCCGCCGGCTCTTGAGCACTAGCTCGGTCTCGCTGCGGAGCAGCCACGTGCCGACCTCCAGCATCCACGCGGAGGCGGGAAGGCCCAGCCGCATCCCCCACGCCTCGCGCAGCGCGCGCATGAAGTCGGCGTTGGGCAGGGGATGGGGCGCGGCGAGGTTGACGGCGTCGTCGACCTTGTCGTGCTCGATCAGCCAATAGACGGCGCGCACGAAGTCCCGGTCATGGATCCACGAGACGTACTGCCGGCCGTGGCCGGCCTGCCCGCCGAGGCCGAAGCGCACGAGGCGCAGCAGCAGGTCGAACACGCCGCCGCGGTCGGGGCTCATCACGACGGCGGCGCGCAGCGCCACCTTGCGCGTGCGCGGCGTCGCGGCGGCCGCGAGCGCGCGCTCCCACGACGTGGCCACGTCGATGCTGAAGCGCCACGTGTCGGGCGCCCCGGGCTCGGCGCCGCCCAGGATGCCCGTGGCCTCGTCGTTGGGCGCGTCGTAGCGGTGCGCGTAGATGGTGGCGGTGCTCATCTGCAGCCAGACGCGCGGCGGCCGCGCGGCGCCCGCGATCGCTTCGCCGACGACGCGCGTGCTGTTCACGCGCGACTCCTTGATGGCGCGTCGGTTGGCCGGCGTGTAGCGGCAGTTCACGCTGCGGCCGGCCAGGTTGACGACCACGTCCGCGCCCTCGAGCTCGCGCGTCCACGGCCCCAGCCTCGCCGCGTCCCACGCGGCTACGCGCCACGGCGCCCGCTGCAGCGCCCGGCTGAGCACCACGACCTCGTGGCCGTCGCCGTGGAACGCGCGGGCGAGGATCGTACCGACCTGGCCGGTGCCGCCGGGGAGGAGGATTTTTACGAGGAATTCTCGAGCCGCAACGATTTGGACGGCCTCGCGCCTGGCTTCATAGCCGCCATATTACGCGCGGCGGTCGCGGATCGGGGTCAGTCACAATTGCCGAAGCAGCTGACCCTCCATACACCATCGACATCGCGTTGCAGGAACATCTCGCCGCTGTCGCGATCGTCCGAGACGTTCCGTGTTCGATAGCGTGCCCGATCTCCCGAAACGACTGGAGGCGTGGAGCGTACTGCGAGGGAATAGAGAAAGCTGCGCGCCAACCCCGGCATCTCGGGCGCGTTGAGATCGGGCGATTCCTTGCCGCGAATGCTCGAATGCTCCAGGAGTCTCGCCTCGTCGAGATCGCGACGCTCCAGTGCGGACCAATAGGCGACCCAGAGGCGCTGCGCGTCCTCGGGGGAAGGTGGCCCGACTGTCGGCTGTAGCCGATAGGGAAGGCCGCAGCCGAAGCAGAAGAATCGCCAGACGCCGTCCACGTCACGGCGTAACACGATCTCGGCTCCGGCGAACGGGAACAGCCCGGAGCGCGTCGGTGCCGTGGTACAGCGGGTACGGAAACTGGCGCGATCACCACCGACGAGCGGTGTCTGCGGCTCGATCGAACACAAGGTCAAGAACGAGCGCGCGTCGGCCTGGACCTTCGGATCGAATCCCTCAGCAGAGGTACGCAGGGTGCTGTGGACCGTGCGGTTCCATTCGACGACGTCGCCGCGCTCGACGGCCGACCAGTAGGCGTTCCACACACGCTCGGCGTCCTCGGGTGAGGGGAACGTGGTCATCGTTCGAGTGGCGCATCCAACGGCGAGAGCGAGCGCGGGCGCCAGCGCGCGCCATGCGGAGCGCATCAGTAGCGCCCTCCGACGGGCGGCGCCTGCGAGGCGCCGAGGATAGCCTTCTTGATGGGGCCTTGAACTCTCGGGTCGCTCGTGATGGCGATGTGATTCGTCCCCGTGATCAGGATGTTCTCCGCGCCGCCGATCTCGAAGCCTCGGATCAAGATGAGGTAGCGACGCTCCTGGTAGTAGTTCGTCAGCGGGAGCCCGGGCGGAATGGTCGTGCTCGGATCGACGAACGGATCGATTGTGAAGACGCGGTCGGGTGTGATGCCGAGTCTCAGCAGCTCGAGGGCTGCCTTCACGGCAGCTTCACCGCCCTTGCTGTGACCGATGATGTACACGGGCCGCCCCGCGCGGGCGGCTTCTCGCGCCTTCGCTACCACTTCGTCGATCTGACCGCTGTTGAATGTGATTACATCACCGTTGACGTCCAGCGCGGTCGCGAGATCGGTCATGCCCTGATTCAAGATCTCGCTCGAGCCGCCGGGCCCGGATGACGCCAGATTGCCGTAGATGATGAATTTATCCAGTCCGAACGGGTCGATCGCGTTGATCGGATTGTTGAGCACATAGGCATAGCGGTTGGCGCCGAGTCGCAGCACGAGATCCTGGCTCAGGAACCGATGGAGTCCCGGCGCGTAATAGCGCGCCCGATAGTATAAGAGGCCGGTCTCGTCGGCCTCGCGAGCAGTGAAAGTGATCGGATTGTTCGAGGTGGCGCCGCTGGCCGTCCACTCGCCGAAGGGGGCATAGGAGTACTGCGTCGTTACAGCGCCGGCGGCGTTGCTCGTGCCGATGACGGTGCCGAGACCATCGGTGAGATAGACCTCGTCGGCGCCGCGAGCGATGGGCGAATCGAGGCCGAGGAGTCGCAGATACGGCAACGTCACGCCGTCGCGGGTCTCCGTCGCGACGTCGGGGCCGTCGTAGAGATACTGTGTGGTCGCGCCGTTCACGGTCTTGCGGACTCGCCGGCCGAAGACGTCATAGCTGAACGACGCCTCGACGGTGGGTCCCGTCAACGCCACCAGGCGATTCCGGCTGTCCCATTGCAGCGTGCTGGTGCCGGTGTCGTCCGTGATTGAGGTCGTGTTGCCCTCGGCGTCGAACGTCAGCGCCGCCCGGCCGAATGCCAGCTGCCGATTGTGGTCATCGTAGGCGGCTCCGTCGATCGCTCCCGGCAGGAGGCTCTGCGCGAGGCTCCCTCTGATCCTGGTCACGTTGCCGCCCGCGTCACGCGCATAGATGAGGTCACCAATGACCGTTGGGCCACGGCGGTACCTGAGTCCTACGAGGCGGCTCGCCTCGTCATAGGCGAGCTCTTTGACGATGCCGTTCGGGAGTGTGACCGTCGTGAGACGCCCGGCGTGGTCATACCCCAGCTCAACGATCTGGCCGCCGGTCTCGACGCGCGTCAGCTGGGAGGCCGCGTTGAAGGCGTAGGCCGTCGGCGTCGCCCCTGTGGCGAGCCGTTGCTTGCGCCGGCCGAGCGCATCGTAGCCGTAGCTCACGGCGCCGAGGGCGGTCTGCACGCCGGCGAGCCGATCGAGTCGATCGTATTCGTGGACGACGGTGCCCGCCGCCGAATCCGTGGCGACGACGGCGCGGTCGGCGGCGTCGTAGGCGAACGTCGTTACGCTGCCGTCGGCATACGTCGCCCCGACTCTGCGATCGAGCTCGTCGTACCGATGCGTCGTCGCACGCCCGTTTCGATCGATGTGCATGACGAGACGGCCGCCCGTGTCATAGCCATAGGTCTCGGTCACGCCCTGGGGATGCGTTCGCGCCACCAGGCGATCCATGACGTCGTAGGTGTGCGTGATCGTGCGCCCGAGGGCGTCGGTTACGGCGATGAGGCTTCCGTTGCCGTCATA
>VBKJ01000222.1 GCA_005879795.1 Deltaproteobacteria bacterium | reverse complement strand
GCTACGCACACCTCGCGCCGAGCCATCTGCGCGAGGCCGTGCAGCGGATTTCCCGGGTGCGTGGTGACACTCTCAGTGACACACGGCCCGAGAGCAGCGAGGCGCCTGCGGCTAACCTCGCGTAATCGAAGTGGCCAGGGGCGGAGTTGAACCGCCGACACCGTGATTTTCAGTCACGTGCTCTACCAACTGAGCTACCTGGCCAGTGAGGAGAAACGGGCACTTAGACCGTCGCGCTGCCGCTGTGTGTCCTCTCTACGGCGGGCACAATATGGGCACACCGGTACGGGCGCTTCAAGCTGCTGGCGTGGAGCCCGCTGTAGGCCTCGCCCGAGCGCGTCTTGCCCACCGTGTGCCCGAGGCGGGACGCGCGCTCGACATGCGCCTTGCGACCGGAGACGGCACGGGGCGGACCCCACTAGCGCCGACGCGCGGCGCTGGTAACAGGGGGCGGAGCGCTAACAGACGTGCGCGATCCCTCACGCATCTCACGCTGGCTGGATCGATAGCACGTCCAACTCGGGTTCGTCGTCGCGGTGCGCACCCGGGCTCTCTTCAGGATCGCCCGCGCGACCCGCCGGTGCAGCGAGGAACTCGTCGTCCCGAAGCCGACCTCTACTTCGCCGAACCGATCCGTTCGGGCTACGTGCTGATCAACGGGACCACCTCGTCAACGCAAGGCGCCTCGTGGTCGCGGATAGCCGAAGACCAGCAATACAACCACGGGAACAACGAGCAGTTCGCCTACGCCCGACCTCGCCGCCGTCCTGCGCCAGGAAGAGATGGCAGCCTAGAACGCTTCGGTGCCCGTGCCATCGAGCGTCCCCGAAGCGTCGCATCCTAGTCCCCGCGCCGCCGCTCGAGCCGTTCCTCGAGCGCGTCGCGCGGCTTCTCGCTCCCGATCCGGGCCAGCGCCTCTCGAGCGCCGCGCTGGCGCTCAAATCCTCGCCTGATCCTGCCCCGTTGGCGCGGAGGCTCCGGTCGTCCATGATGAGTTGTCCATGGCGGCCATCGACGGGTTGCTCGCCCTCATCGAGATGCAGAAGGCGAGCGGGCTCGTATTGGCGACGGGCGAAGTGCCAGCCCTGCTCGTGGGTGGCGCCACGCGTCCTCTCAGCATGCCGGCGCTGGCGCCGGCGATGTTCGCCGCGCTCATCGACGAGGTTCTCGACCCCGAGCAGCGGGAGCGCCTGCGGGAGCAGGCCACCGTCGAGCTCGTCTACAGATCCGACCGAAACAACGAGTCCTTCAACGTCACGGCGCAATCGACCGGCGAGCGGACGGTCCTCCGGTTCGTCGTTGCCGCGCTCGCGTCGCCTTCGACATCGACGTCGGTGCGCCGGACCCCCAGCCTCGAATCGCTCGTCGTCGACGCGCTCGACCGCGGCGCTTCGGATATCATCCTCTCGGAGGGGCGCTCGCCACGGCTGCGCTTCGCCGGCCAGCTCGAGAGCGAGGACCGGCCCGCCACGACCGCGCAAGACATCGAGAGCTTCCTCGCCGCCCACATGACGTCCGAAACCCGCGCGCGGTTCGATGAGACCGGCAGCGCCGATCTTGCCTGTACACTCGACACCGCGGATGAGCTGCGCCGGTTCCGCGCCAATCTCTTTCGGCACCAAGGCGGCCGTTGCCTGACGCTCCGCCCCATTCGCGACCGCATTCCCACGTTGGAGGAGCTGGGGCTTCCGCGCTCGCTCGCTGCACTGGGTGCCTTGCGCGACGGATTGGTGCTTCTCAACGGACCGGCCGGGTCGGGCAAGTCAACGACGCTCGCCGCGCTCGTCGGCGAGATCAACCGAACGCGGGCCACCCACGTGATCACCCTCGAAGATCCCATCGAGTACCTGCACTCGCCCCAGCGCAGCCTCATCCATCAGCGGGAGGTGGGCTCCCACGTGGAGAGCTTCAGCTCGGGTCTGCGGGCGGCGCTGCGCGAAAGTCCCGACGTCATTCTGGTGGGCGAGATGCGCGACCTCGAGACCATCTCCCTGGCGCTGACCGCCGCCGAGACCGGCCACCTCGTCCTTTCGACTCTTCACAGCGGCACCGGCGCCATGGCCATCGACCGCATCATCGACGTCTTCCCGGACGCGCAGCAGGCGCAGGTGCGCATTCAGCTCGCCTCGGTCCTGCGCGCCGTCGTGACGCAGCGGCTTCTACCGGCGAAGGAGCCCGGCAAACGCGTGCCCGCGGTCGAGGTTCTGCGCGCGAGCTATGCGATCGCCGCCCAGATCCGCGAGAGCAAGACTCACCAGCTCGTCACACAGATTCAGCTCGCCCAGGACGAGGGCATGATCCCCCTCGAACGATCCCTCGTCGATCTCGTGCGCACCGGCCGCATCACCCGCGAGACGGCCCTCGCCGCCGCGCGGAGCCCGGAAGACCTCCAGCGTTGGCTGAAGGACTGAGCTCGGGCTCCAGAACCCCAGGTGCAGGCCGCTGCACGCGTCGACCACCCCCTCACCGGCCGTCTCGACCGCTTCGGGCGCCTGGACCGGCGCCTGGCGGCGTGATTTTGGTTACGTGCTCTATCGACTGAGCTACCTGGCCCTGCGGAGCACGAACCCCTGGCGGCTCGCCCGCGGAGGGTCAACCGCGGCGGCTCCGCGCCGGCCCGGACTTTCGCCGCCTTGACCTCGCGCGAGGCGGGGCGAATACTACGCGGGGGTTCTAATCGTGGACCGGCGGCCAGCCTGCGGATTCTGCGACGGCACCGGGCTCTGGGCTGACCAGGAGGGGGATCCCGATCCCTGTCCGCTCTGCCAGGGCACCGGGGTCACACCGGCGGGCGCGCGTGACGACGCGACGGTGAGCGAGGCCGCGCTGTCCCGCCTGCTCGCGGGCCTCCCGCGCCTCTCCCAGCCCGAGCGACAGCGCCTCTACGAGGAGCTGCACGCCCGCTACGACTGCCGCATCTACCGGAACTGACGCGGCCTCAGCGTGCCGCGACATGGAACGCGGTCAGGCGGAGCGTCGAGTGCCCGCCCTTGGCGCCGTCGCACGGGAGCGGCACCGGTCCGGCAGCGTGGAAGCCCGCCACGAACTGCACGACGTCGAGCTCCTGCCGCACCATGCCGATGCCGCGCGCGTAGGTCGAGGTCACCACGGTCGCGGTCGGCCGGCCGAGACGGCAGGCGATGATGGCGCAGTCGGGCAGCTCGCCGCGCGGCCCCGTACACCCGCCGAGCGAGATCACCTCGCAGTCGCCCTGCGCGTCGTGCCAGCGCGTGCCCGCGGCGACCGGCTCCCTGAGCAGCGTCACCTCGAACTCGTTGTCGCGGCCGCTGGCCGGATAGCGCTTGTGGAGCCCCAGGTCCGTCGTGCGCAGGAACTCGTGCCCCTCCCAGCGGCGACCCATGTGCCCGAGCATGTCGAGGCGCTTGGTGAACGAGCGGAGGTGGAACTCGCCCGTCCGGTCGGCCGGCGTGGCGTCGAGCACGGTCCAGGTCTCCCGCGAGAGCGGCCGGCCATCGTCGTCGAGCTCCTCGTAGGACCACCAGTTGCCGGCCCGGAGGGGGAAGTAGCTCCCGTCCGCGGCGGCGATGGGGGACGCCGAAGCGACGAGCAGGAGGATGCTCGCTGCCGCCCGGCCGAGCATCAGTGGCGGCTCGTCGGTCACGACGTCATCCTACCACCAAACGCGGCCGAAACGGCACCATCCTCCTTGTGGCCCGCACCGATCCGGGTCGCGGTGCCGTCCGCGTCCCGGACCTGGGGCGGGGCAGGCTCACGTTCCCGGACCCCGTCGGTCGCCCCGGGCGGCCGCTGAAGAGCGCGCGCCGTCAAGCAGCACTGGCGACCGCGGTCGGCGACGGACGCGCCGCTGTCACTCGCTCCGATTCGCGCGCTTGTGACCCCCACGCGCCGCCGCTATACGGGCGCGACCCGCATGCCGGCGCGCCGCCTGCCGCCGCTCCTCGCGCTCGCCGTGGCGGCCGCGTGCAGCCGGGGCGTCGACTCGACGTGCACGTCGACCACCACATCGACCCTCGCCTCGGGGCCGGGTGTCCACGATCACACGCCGCACCACGGCGGCGTGGTCGGCATGGCGGGCGACCTGCACCTCGAGGCGCTGGCCGCCCCCGACGGTCGGGTGCGCGTGTGGCTGAGCGACTTCTGGCGCCGCCCGCTGCCGGCGACGAGCGCGACGGGCACGGTCACCCTCGAGCTCGCCCAGGGCGATCGCCGGCTGCCGCTCGCGGCCGCGGGCGACACCCTCGAGGCGAACGGTCCCGCGCTCGACGGCTCGGAGGTGACCGCGCACTTCGCGCTGAGCGTCGGCGGGAAGGCGGTCGAGATGGACTTCGTGCTCCTCGCCGGCGCCGGGGGCGCCGGGGCGGCCGGCGTTCCGGTGCACGGCTGCGTCGCGCTCGCCGCGCGCCCGGGCGCCGCGCGCGCGCCGCACTGCACGCTCGACTTCGCGCACCCGGTCACGGTGGTCGCGGCGACGCCCGGCGGCGCGCTCGCGCTGGTCGCTGCCGTCGACCTCGGCGTGAGCGCGTGGCGCCTGCCGGCGGGGCAGCTGGCGCTCGCCTTCGCGCCGCCGCCGCCGTTCGTCGTGCCGGGGCCGGAAGGGCTCCAGCCGCACCCCGAATCGGCGAACGACATGGCGGTCAGCCCGGACGGCGGCGAGGCGGTGGTCGCGCTCGAGGGCCGCCTCCTCCGCTACACGATCCGCACGGGCGGCCTGGCGCGCGAGCTCGCGGCGCCGCGCGGCGTCGTCCGGAGCGTCGCCTGGTCGCCGGACGGCGCGACCCTGCTGGTGACCGCCTTCTACGACGCAAGCGCGCACCTCGTGCGCGCCGAGGACGGCCACGAGCTCGGCCGCTTCCCGGTCGAGCGCGAGGGCGCGGGCGTCGCCTTCGCCCCCGACGGGAAGCAGGTCGCGGTCGGCAGCGAGCTGGGCTCGGTCGCGCTCTATCCCATCGGCGCGGACACGCCGTCGCACGTGATCGCGGCGCCGCCCGGCCCGGCGAGCGTGCTCCTCTTCGTGAGTGGGCTCCTCCTCGGGGGCGGGAACGACGGCGCGCTGCGCGTCTTCGACCCCGGGAGCGGCGCGCTGGTGGCCGAGGGCCCGCCGGGCACGGGCATCACGCGGCTCGCCGCAGCGCCCGGCGGTCACCTCGTGGCGAGCGCCCACAACGACGGCAGCGTGCGCGTGTCCGCGCTGCCGCGCGCGACCGTGGTGGCGACGCTCGCCTGGCACACGCGCCAGGTGCTCGGCCTCGCCTGGGCCGGGCCGGTGCTCGTCTCCGGCGACACCGCCGGGCACGTCGCGCTGTGGGAGGTGGGGGATCTCGTCGCGGAGCGCTAGGAGGCTGTCCGAGACTCCTAGCCTTCCGGCTCGCCGGCGAGCCGGAAGCGGATCGGCACCTTGACGCGGCCCCCGACCGCCTCGCCGCTGCGCCTGGCCGGGATGAAGCGCCAGCGGTCGCGCACGGTCGCCACGGCCGAGTCGTCGAGTGGAGCGAAGCCGGAGGATCGAAGGACGCGCACCTCCGCCGGCCGCCCGTCGGGCGCGACCAGGATCCCGAGCAGGACGACGCCCTCCCTGCCGAGCCGGCGCGCCACCAGTGGGTACGGCGGAAGCGGATTCGTGCCGTAGGCGACGCGCACCCCGCCGCTGCCGTCGCCGCCGCTACCGTCGCCGCCACCGCCGCCACTCGCGCCCGCGACCCCGGTGCCCTCTCCGCCGCCCGCCGGCGTCGCGCTCTCGGCTGGCGGAAGCGGCGCCATCGGCGCTCGGCGCGCCACGGCGGACCGCCGCGGGCGCAACTTCGCCGGCGGCGGCGCGGGCGCGGGGACCAGCGGGGCGGCGGGCGCGGGGGCGGGCGCGAGCGCGGGCTCCGTCGTCGGGCCCGCCGCACCGCCACCCCCGCCGACGCCTCCCACGAGCGCGACCGGGATCGCGATGAGCGGCGGGCGCAGCGTGCCCCGCTCGCCGCGCAGCGCGACCCCGAGCACCAGCGCGTGCGCCAGCGCCGAAGCACCGATCGAGGCCGCGAGCCGCCTGGCGCCCGACATGACCCTCAGCGCACGGGGCGCGCGCGCCGCTGGCCTACTTCTTGCGCGGCGTGAGATCCAGGTCGGGCGGCGGCGTGTCGGGGAGCTTCCACCTGATGTACGGCTTGTCGCGCAGCTCGTGGTAGGCGTTGGCCTTCTCCACCGCCCTGTGGAACGCGGCCTCGACGGCGGGGAAGTCCTCCTTGGCGATCGCCTCCTCGAGCGGCTTCCAGTCCTCGGCGAGGAACTGGTTCAGGTTCTCCTCGTACTTGGGACGTGTGAAGGCGGCCAGCTCCATGAGGCCGCGGATCTCCTTCGCCTGGAAGCGGGCGAGCGGCCAGTTGCGCGCCTTCGCGGCGTAGAACACCTTCCAGGCGCGCGCGCCGATCTCGGGCATGATGCGCCCGAGACCGGGCTGGATGACGGCGATGTCCTCGAGCGTAAGCTCGCGGTGGCCGCTCCACACCGCGATGTCCTTCAACGTCTTCTCATCGGCCATGCGCAAGGCTCCTTCGGTCCGGAGGCATAATGGAAGGCTCCCGGGGGCGCAAGCTCACCGCGGCGAGGGCGAGCAGCAGCGCCGCGGCCTGCGGGAGCGTGAGCCAGCCGCCGGGGATCAGGTCGGTGGTGGCCGGGTCGCGCAGCGTCTCGAGCGCGGCGCGGAGGCACCCGAAGCCGATGCAACCGCGCCGCGCGACGGCACCGGGCACGCGCGCGCGCCGCGGCAGAAGCAGGCAGAGCAGCAGGTCGCCGACGGCCGAGTAGAGCTGGAGCGGATGGCGGGCCGGGGGCCCGAGCCCCGGGAAGACGACGCCCCACGGGAGCGTCGTCGGCCGTCCGTGGCAGCAGCCCGCGAGAAAGCAGCCGACGCGGCCGATGGCGAGCGCCAGGAGGCCCGCCGGAACGATGGCGTCGAGCAGCTCGCCGGCGGGTCGGTCCGTCACCCACGCGACGACGACCGCCGCGCCGAGCCCGGCCGCGATGCCGCCCGTCGACGCGAGCCCACCCGCGCCGCCCCCGTGCACGAGCGCGAAGAGCGCGTGCCCGCCGACGAGCGACGCCGCCGCGACGGCCGCCGCGGCGACCGCCACCACCGCCGGCTCGCGCGCGCGGCGAACGGCGAGGAGCGCGCCCGCCCCGACGCCGAGCACGATGGCGAGGCCGTGGAGCGCGACGGCGACCTGGGTGCCGCCGAGGACGAGGCGAAGCGCGGGGAGCACGCCCTCGTCCGGAGCAAGCCGCGGGCCTCGCATGCTGCGGCAGGTGGCCGCGTCGCGAAGGCCGGCGCTGCAGCGGCATGTTTCACCATGTATCGATTGCCGAGGACGGCTGTCTACCGGAACGCGTCCCGGTAGAGCGTCATGTCCATCCCCGGATAGCGGGCGGCGACGCCCGCGAGCGTCTCCTCGTTCCAGTACGGGTGGCCCGGCGGCGGAAAGCCGAGGAGCTCGCGCTGCCGAGGGGTCGCCCGCTCGAGGAAGCGCTGGAGCGCCGGCTCCTGGCCCGCGCGCGCCCAGGCGCTGAAGCCCATCCAGTGCGAGTCCTTCGCCCGGAAGACGACGTGGAAGGTGAAACGGGCGCCTGTCGCTGCCCGGAAGGCCGAGCCGCGGTGGAACGTGCTCATCGAGTAGAGGAGGACGGAGCCGGCCGGGGCGGTCACCGCTACTTCCTGCTCGTAGAGGACGGGGAACTGATCCCGGTCGCGCATGCGAGGGACGAGCGAGGGGGGCTCGCGTGTCTGCTCCTTCGAGACGACGCAGGTGGGACCCAGCTCCTCGGTGACGTCGCTCAGGTAGACGATCGTCCCGGTCTGCCCGAACGGGCCCTCGTCGCGGGGGTGGACGAGGGTGTTGTTCATGAAGTCTACGTGGAGCCGCTGCTCGTGGTCGCCGACCCCGGCGTACTTCCCCCAGAGAATCGCCTGCGTCAGGAGGATCTCTCTCGTCCCGATGACGCGCTCGGCGAAGGAGGCGAGCTCCGGGTGAGTGGCGAGGTCGTTGAGAGCGTCGCCGACGAAGGGAAGCTCCCGCCAGCCGCCCACGTCCAGATAGCGCTCCGGCGCCGTCCGGTACTCCTCGTCGGTCGGAAAGTAGCGACGGACATTCGGTTGAATCGCCACCAGCTCCGCTTCGGTCAGGAAATTCGGCACGACGACGTAGCCGTGCCGGCGCCAGTGAGCGAGATGTTCGTCGGTGATCCGCATTGATCCTCTTCACTGAGGTTGCAGACGGCGCGGCCGGTCGGGATCGCCTCTGATCAACCCGGGCTCACCGGTAGATGGACACTCCGTTCAGTCCATCGCCATGCCGCCGCCCATGCTGACCGAGACGCCACACATGTAGCTCGCGGCCTCCGAGGCGAGGAAGGCGACCATGTTCGCCACCTCCTCGGGCTCGGAGGGCCGGCCGAGCGGCACGCGGCTGAAACCCTCCATCATGCTCTCCCACGCCCCGGGGTAGGCGTCGGGGTCGCGCAGGATCGCCTTCAGCGTCTCGTGCAGCATGATGCCGGGGCAGACGCCGAGCACGTATATGCCGTACGGCGCGACCTCGTGCGCGAGGTTGCGCGTGAAGCCGATCACGCCGGACTTGCAGGCGTTGTAGACGACCAGGTTCTTCATGCCGATGCGGCCGCCCTCCGAGGCGACGTTGATGATGCGGCCGCTGCGCTGCGGGATCATGACGTCGAGCGCCGCGCGCGAGCAGTAGAGGGTCCCCATGAGGGTCAGGTGGACTGCCAGGTCGATCTCGTCCTTGGTTTGCTTGAAGAAGGGACCAGCCGGGCCGCCGCCGACGTTGTTCACCAGGATGTCGAGGCCGCCGAGCTTCTCGCGGCTCTCGCGGACGATGCGTTCGGCCTGCGCCCAGTCGAACACGTTCCCCTGGACCGCGACGGCCCGAGCGCCCCAGCGCTCGCGCACCTCCGCCGCGACCCGCGCCGCCCCCTCCTCGCTCAGATCCACCACCGCCACCGCCGCGCCCAGGCCCGCCAGGCGATGCGCGCACGCCTGGCCGAGGCCGGGGCCGCCCGCACCGGTGACGACCGCCTTCTTCCCGCCGAGGTCCATCAGCTCGGTCACGCGCTTCGTCTTGATGTGCGCGGGGAGCAGGTCGGCGCGGATCTCCTTCAGCAGGTCACGAGCCACGCGCGCCTCCGTCAGATCATCTTGGGGACGGCCGGGCCACCGTTCACGCCGATCGTCTCACCTGTCACGTCGCGGCTCAGCCCTTCTTCGCCGCGGCTGCCGCCTGCTGGAGCGCGGGGGTGGGCGGGATGCCCGGCACCGACAGGTGCTCGCGGAACGCGGCGTCGAAGTTCTTGGCGATCTCGCCGGCCGTCCAGCCCCCCTCCTTGTAGAGCGCGGCGACCGGCTTCGGGGTCTGGAAGAGCGTGTAGGCGTAGCCGCGGCGGCCGAAGATCTGGCCGTTCACGTGCGCTGCCAGGTCGGAGGCGAGGAAGGCGACGATCGGCCCGTTCAGATCGGGGTTCATCTCGGGCGGCATCGGCTTCCCCTCCATGCCCGGGATCGTGCCGACCATGCGGGTGAGCCCCGCCGGGGCGAGCGCGTTCGCCGTGATCGAGTACTTGCCCTCGGCGTTGCCCTTCATGTGCTCGACCGCGATCACGAAGGTGAGACCCATGAGCCCCGCCTTGGCGGCGCCGTAGTTCGCCTGCCCGAAGTTGCCGCGCAGGCCGGCGCTCGAGACGATGTTGATGATGCGTCCGAACTTCCTCTCCTTCATCACCGGGAGCGCGTGCCGGCAGCAGTTGAAGCCGCCGTAGAGGTGGACCTTCAGGACCGCGTCGAAGTCGTCGGGCTCCATGTTGGCGAGGCTCTTGTCGCGCAGGATGCCCGCGTTGTTCACCAGGATGTCGCAGCGGCCCCACCTGTCGAGCGCCGTCTTGATGATGCGGCCCGCGCTCTCGAACTCGGCGACGCTGTCGTAGCTGGGAGCGGCCTCGCTGCCGAGCGCGGCGATCTCCTTGCACACTTCGGCCGCGGGATCGGCGGCGGTGCCGCGCCCGGCAACGTCGCAGCCGACGTCGTTGACCACCACCTTCGCGCCCTCGCGCCCCAGCGCAAGGGCGATGCCGCGCCCGATGCCCCGGCCCGAGCCGGTGACCACGGCGACCCTGCCGTCGAGGAGCTTGCTCATGCGACCTCCGGAGTGCGCGTCGGTGACGAGCGCTGGTCGGCTAACATGCGTGCGTCGCGGGTGTCAATGTCCGGCAAGGATCGACTCGCGCGGGCGGTAAGGTCGCACCACCCGTGACGCTCTGCTAGAGAGCGCCCATGGCGCTTCTCCTCGGCGGCATCGTCCGGCGCCAGGCGCGGCATCGCCCGGAGAGGACGGCGTACGTGATCGGCGAGGAGCGCGTCACCTACCGCCGGCTCGACGCGATGGCGAACCGCCTCGCGCACGCGCTCCGCGCGCTCGGCGTCGGCCGCGGCGATCGCGTCGCCACGCTGGCCGAGAACCGCGTCGAGTACCCGGCGATCTACTTCGCCGTCGCGAAGCTGGGCGCGATCCACGTGCCGATCAACTTCCGCTACCGCGCCGGCGAGGTGCGCTACGTGCTCGCGCAGTCCGAGGCGAGCGTGCTCCTCCACGCCGACGGGTTTGCCGGCGTCGTCGAGGAGGTACGGCGCGAGCTCCCCGCGCTCCGGCACGTGATCTCCCTCGATCGCGACGCGCCGGACCTGATGGCGCGCGCCTCCGACGCCGAGCCCGAGCCCGACCCGGCGCTCGCCGAGCACGATCCGCACGTCATGCTCTACACGAGCGGCACGACGGGCGATCCGAAGGGCGCGCTCCTCTCCCACCGCACCTACGCGCTCCAGGCCATGCAGACGCAGACCACCACGGGCCTCGGCGAGGACGACGTCGGCCTCTGCATGTTCCCCATGTTCCACATGGGCGGCTGGGCGATGCCGCTCGGCTACTGGGCGAACGGCGGCACGGTCGTGCTCATGGAGAAGGCCGAGCCGGCCGAGATCCTGCGCGCCGTGGCGCGCGAGCGCGTCACCTACCTCTACCTGATCCCGACCCTCTACAACGCCGTCCTCGCCCTCTCCGAGTTCGAGCGCGCGGACCTCTCCTCGGTGCGCGCGCTCGGGAGCGGCACCCAGGTCATGACCGAGGCGCAGGTGCGGACCATCGTCGCGCGCTTCCGCAACCCGAACCTCTTCGTCATGTACGGCCAGACCGAGGCGGGGCCGATCGCGACGCTGCGCCCGCGCGACGTGCTCCGCAAGTCGACCTCGGTCGGCCGTCCGGCGCTCAACGTGGACGTGCGCGTGGTCCACGGGGAGGACGGGGACGTCGGCGCCGGCACGACGGGCGAGATCGTCTGCCGGAGCGAGTTCACCATGCTCGGCTACTGGCGCATGCCCGACGCGACGGCCGAGGCACTACGCGGCGGCTGGCTCCACACCGGCGATCTCGGCGCGTTCGACGACGAGGGCTTTCTCCACGTCGCCGGGCGCCTCAAGGAGATGATCAAGTGCGGCGGCGAGAACGTTTTCCCGGCCGAGGTCGAGCGCTGCCTCCTCGACCACCCGGCCATCGCGGAGGCCGCCGTGTTCGGCCTGCCCGACCCCGACTGGGGGGAGATCGTCGCCGCGGCGGTCGTCCCGCGCCCCGGCACGGCACTCAGCGAGGACGACGTGGTCGCGCACGTGCGCGCCCGCCTCGCGGGCTACAAGAAGCCGCGCGTCGTGCGCTTCCTCGACGCGCTGCCGCGCACCGCCTCGACGCGGCAGGTGCAGAAGACGCTGCTCCGCGAGCAGTGGACGAGGAGCTGACGATGGCTCGCCTCGCGCCCGCCACGCACCGCAGCCTCGCGACCCGCTTCTGCATGTGGATGATGCGGCGGATGTTCGGCCGCGACCTCCGGCCCTACCCGATCGCGGCCCACGCGCCGCGCATGGTGCCGGCGCTCACCATCATGAACGCCCTGTTCGAGACCGGCGGCTGGGCGATCGACGCGAACCTCCGCAAGATGGTCCACCTGCGCGTCGCCTCGCTCATCGGCTGCGTCTTCTGAATGGACATCAACACTGCCGTGTGCAGGAAACAGGGCATCCCGGAGGACAAGCTCGAGGCGCTCGAGCGGTACGCGGAGCACCCGGGCTTCACGGAGCGCGAGCGCGCGGCGATCGCCTGGGCCGAGATGGTGACCATCTCGCCGAACGACATCAGCGAGGCGCAGTTCGCCGAGCTCCGCCGGCACTTCACCGACCGCGAGATCGTCGAGCTGACGGCGCAGGCGGCGTTCGAGAACTTCCGCGCCCGCTGGAACCGCTCGCTGCGCGTCGAGGCCGACGGCCTGGCGACGAAGCGGCCCAAAGCGCCGTGAGATGCAGGAGCGCCTCATCTTCCTGATCGGGGCGCCGCGCTCCGGCACGACGCTGCTCGCGCGCATGATGGGCGCGCACTCGGCCATCTACCAGCGCGCCGAGCCGCATCTGATCACGCCCATCGCTCACCTCGGCTTCTACGGCAACGTGCAGAAGGCGCCCTACGATCCCTTCAACGCGGAGCAGGCGATCCACGAGTTCGTGGCCGCCCTGCCGCGCGGCGAGGAGGACTACCTGGACGCGCTGCGCGCCTACACCGACACGCTCTACGCCCGCATGCTCGCGACCGTGCCCGGCAAGCGCTTCTTCCTCGACAAGACGCCGGCCTACGCGCTCGTGCTCCCCTTCCTGACCAGGCTCTATCCCGGCGCTCACTACGTGGTCCTGACCCGCCACCCCCTCGCCGTGCTCAGCTCCTGGGTCGAGTCGTTCTTCGACGGCGACTACCGGGTGGCACTCGACCACAACCCGATCCTGGCCCGCTACGTCCCGGCGCTCGCACGCATGCTGCGCGAGAAGCCGGTGCCGTTCGCGCACGTCCGGTACGAGGAGCTGGTGCGCGACCCCGAGACCCACTTCCGCCGCGTCTGCGATCACCTCGGCATCCCGTTCGAGGCGAAGGCGATCGCCTACGGCGAGCGGGGCGACGCGCCCCAGGGTCTCGGCGACCCGACCGGCGTGGCGCGCCACACGCGGCCGGTCACCTCGTCGGTCGGCCGGTGGGCGGCGGAGATCGCGGCCAGGCCCGAGACGCTCGGGCTCGTCTGCCGACTGGTGGACGCGCTCGACCCGGCGGACCTGGAGACCCTCGGCTACCCCCGCGCGCAGATCGTCGAGGAGTTGGAGGCGGCGCGTGGCGGCCCGGTCCCCGTGCAACGCGAGGCGCCGACGCGCTATGCTCTGGAGCGGAAGCTCCTGGTGGCGCTGCGGCGAAACATCCACCACAACCGTCTGGGGCGCGTGCTGAAGCGCCTGCGGTTCGCGCTCGACGTGGTCCTGCGCGAGTAGCTCGCTACAGGTCGTTCAAGTCCACCGCGTCGATCTCGACGCTCGCCGAGTTGTTGTCGGGGTTGGCGGCGTCGTCGGGAGCCGGGGCCGTGTCGACTGCGTCCGCCTCGACATTCACCGTGCAGCGGAAGGGAATCTTCCGCGACACCGAGGTCACCCTCTCGAGGGCGAGCGTCACCACGAAGCTCCCCTTGACGTGCTTGCCGGCGGGCACGGTCGCGGTCGTCTGCAGCCCCGGGGTGCGCGCGTCCGCGTCCACCTGGGTCACGGTGCCGTCCGGGCACGAGCCGTCGCTCACGGAGAGCACGTAGGCGCGGCTCGCGGGCCCGGCGAACTCCTCGTTGAAGACGGCGAGCTTGACCGTCCGGCTCGCCGTGCCGCGGCGGCGGATGGGGATGGTGAGCGGCCGCGAGTTGGCGAGCCGGAGCACCAGCTCCGCTCCCTGCGCGCGCGTCTCGGCGATGCCGTTCGCCCCCGAGTCGACGACCACCGTGGCGGTGCCCGGGCAGGATGCACCCACGCCCACCCGCTGCACGTCATCGCCGCCGGGGTGGACGTTGTTGGCCGTCGTCTCGGCGACATGGTTGGGGCCGCAGCGAATGACGGGTGTGTTCAGCTCCGCGTGCCCGGCCAGCAGGATGCGGACGTCGTCGCCGCCCGCCGGATCGGGCGTGTCGGCGAGCCCGTTGGCGCCGGTGAGCACGCACGGAGTGTTCGGCGCCGCGTTGCCGACCGGGATGTCCCACACGTCGTCGCCCGCCGCGGTCGAGTTCGCGATGCCGTCGGGCCCCGTGTCGACCACGATCGCTCGCGCGCCCCCGCACGCACTGCCGACCGCGATCAGCTGGCGGTCGTCGCCGGCTGCCGCGGTGTTGGCGATCCGGTCCGGGCCGCAGCGGATCTCGTCCTGGAAGGGCGTCCCCCGCCCCACCGGGGTGGCCTGGAGGTCGTCGCCGCGCGCCTTCGTCTGGCAGATGCCGTTGGCGCCCGAGTCGACCTCGACCGCACTCTGCAGCCCGGTGCCGGGCGCGATCACCTGGCGGTCGGCGTGGGCGGCGGATGCGAGTGCGGGCAGCACGGCAACGATCATCGAGCGTTCCACCCAGCTCATGTGTCCCTCCCGTTCCGGCGACACCTCCACGAGCGCCGCCGCGCAGTCAAGCGGAGGTCACGGCGGCTGAGCCCGCGCTCGCCGCGTCAGCGAGCAGCGCGTTCTCCGCCCCCGCCGTCATACCGAAGCCGGCGCAGTCGAAAAACTGCCGGTGCCGCGCACGCGAAGCACGTATTCGTGCGCCCCGCGCCGTGGCGCGGTTCTTGAGACACTCCCCCGCACACGATTTTGCATTGCACACGCACTCGGCCGCGCACCGCACGCGGGTCGAGCAGGGGGATGAATGCACGTCCGCCGCAGACTTCGCTCTCGTCTCGGGATCGTCGCCGCACTGCTGTTCGCGGCCCTCGTTCCCGCCGCCGCACGCGCCACCCATCTCACACCGACGGCCATCACCTTCACCATCGAGCACGGCGACTGCGACGGCGCCGGCGCAAACAGCTTCGCGCTCTACCTGAACGGCACGCTGCTCGCGACCGTCCCCTCGACACAGGGCTGCGCGTGCAACGCGAGCCCGCTGGTCGCGACCTTCACCGATGCGGCGACCCTCGCGCTCTTCGATCCCGCGGCCTGCAACAGCTTCCGGGTCGATGTCACGGGGGGCGGCCACGGCGTCGCGCTGGGCTTCGTGCGCGCGAGCGTCTCGACCGCGAGCGGGCCGGCGAGCACGTGCCTCTTCGACGGGTTCCCCAACAACCAGACCGCGACCTGCGCCGCCCGCGCCCTCTGCGACGGCGCCGCCTACAGCTTCGACGTCGCGTCGGCCGGGGGCACTGACACGGACACCGACGGTGTCTCGGGCGGCCTGGGCGACGGCTGCGACGACTGCCCGAATGCCGCCGACCCGCAGCAGACCGACACGGACGGCGACGGCGTCGGCGACGCGTGCGACAACTGCCCGTCCGTCTACAATCCCGACCAGGCCGACCGCGACGGCGACGGCCGCGGCGACGTCTGCGATCCCTGCCCCGATGGCGGCGACCGCGACGGCGACGGCATCTGCGACAGCGTCGACAACTGCCGCCGGACCTACAATCCCGACCAGGCCGACCGCGACGGCGACGGCGTGGGCGACGCCTGCGACAACTGCGTCGGCCCGGGAACCGACAACGACCACGACGGCATCTGCAGCGGGGTGGACAACTGCCCGTTCACGCCCAACCCGGGCCAGCAGGACCGCGATGGCGACGGCGTGGGCGACGCCTGCGACAACTGTCCGGACGTCCCCAACCCCGACCAGGCCGACAGCGACCACGACGGTATCGGCGACGCGTGCGACGCCTGCCCCACCGGCGGCGCCGACTCCGACCACGACGGCGTGTGCGACACCCGCGACAACTGCCCGACCGTCCCCAACCCCGACCAGGCCGACAGCGACCACGACGGTATCGGCGACGCGTGCGACAACTGCCCCACGCAGCCGAACCCGGGCCAGGAGGACCGAGACGGAGACGGCATCGCAGACGCCTGCGGCCCCCAGGTGTCGATCGCGGGCATCGTCGCCGGCGACACCCGCTTCGATGCCGACGTGCACCTGGCAAGCCCGAGCGGCACGCCGCTCGCGGGCATGGTCGAGATCCTCGACGGCCAGGGGGTGAGCGCGCTCACCTACACCTGGCTCGCGACCTCCTGCTCGAGCCCGCAGGACACCCTCGACCTGACCATCAACGGCGTGACGGTCCTGCGGGTGCTGCCCGAGCCGAGCGGCGTGCACTGCACCTGCACGCCCGGGGCGTCCACCGTCGGAGTTCCTCTCGCCAACGCGCTTGCGCTCCTCGGACCGGGAGTGAACCGGCTCGGCATCCGCAAGAGCAGTGGCCTCCCCGGCAACGCACGCACCGGGCTCGCCTGGGCGTACGCGACGATCACGACGGGCGGGACGGCGCAACGGGTCGAGATCTTCGACGAGTTGGGCGGCAACGACTTCGACAAACCCGATCTTTGCGCCGCCGGCTACACGTTCGGCGCGATCGACGTCCTGGCCGAGACGTCCGCGCTCCCCGCCGCGCCGCTCTCCGTAGCGTGGACGGACACGCTGCCGTGCATGCTCGAGCTCTCGGGGCTGGCGCCCGGTTCTTACATGCTCCTCGTCAGCACGACGGACGGCATTGTGGCCTCGCCCGCAGCCGACGTGCGCACCTGCGACAAGGCCACGCAGACTGCGATGACGTTTGGGGCGTCCGCCAGCTGCGACGACAGCAACCCTTGCACAATCGACGCCTGCTCCCCTGCCGGCTGCACGCACACGCCCGTCGTCTGCGCCCCGGCGGACCAGTGCCACGACGCGGGCACCTGCGACCCCGCCACCGGCGCGTGCTCGAACCCTGCGAAGCCCGACGGCGCCGCCTGCCACGACGGCAACGCCTGCACCCGGACCGATACCTGCCAGGCCGGGCTGTGCGCCGGCACGAACCCCGTCACCTGCGCCCCGGCGGACCAGTGCCACGACGCGGGCACCTGCGACCCCGCCACCGGCACGTGCTCGAACCCTGCGACGCCCGACGGCACCGCCTGCCACGACGGCAACGCCTGCACCCGGACCGATACCTGCCAGGCCGGGCTGTGCGCCGGCACGAACCCCGTCACCTGCGCCCCGGCGGACCAGTGCCACGACGCGGGCACCTGCGACCCCGCCACCGGCGCGTGCTCGAACCCGGCGAAGCCCGACGGCGCCGCCTGCAACGACGGCAACGCCTGCACCCGGACCGATACCTGCCAGGCCGGGCT
>VBKJ01000221.1 GCA_005879795.1 Deltaproteobacteria bacterium | reverse complement strand
GCTGCCGTTGCGCCAGGCTTTCATCCATGTCGCGCTCGCCACGGTGGAGGTCGCGCTCCTCGGCGTGAGCGAGCTCACCGGGATCGTCGCGCACTTCGGGTTGGGTGGCTTCTATCGCCCGGACGCCTACCGCGACGGCGGCTTCGTCGCCCTCGTGATCGTGGCCGTCACCACGGTCGATGGGCTCTGCGCCTATCTCAGCCACTACCTGAGCGGCCTCCTCGGGGACCATGAGGAGCGCAGCCGGACGCTCGCCGCCCAGCGCGGCGAGCTGCTCAGCCGCAACGAGCGCGCGGCGGCGCGCGTGCGTGTCCTCCTCGACGTGGCGCAGCACGTGAGTGCGATGCACACGCTCGAGGCGCTGCTGCGCGCCGTGTGCGACACCACGGTCGCGCTCGTGCGCGTGCCGCGGGTGGAGATATTCCTCTGGGACGCGGACCGCCAGGGCCTCCGCCTCGCGGCGGCGCACGGGCGCAGCGAGGAGTCGGGCGGCGAGGCCGACGTCCGCTATACGGCGGACCTGCCCATCGTCGGGCGCCTGCGCGCGGGCGAGGTGGTCCAGTTCGGCGCCGCGCCCAGCCATGCGCTCGTCTCCGGACGCGTGGGGCTGCCCTTCAGCCGCGGCTTCGCGGCGCCCATGGTGTGCCGCGGCTCCTTCGAGGGGGCGCTCTTCGTCGGCTACGGCGAGGAGGACGCCCAGGACCTGATGGAGCTGGTGCAGGGCATCGCGCGGCAGGCGGCCCTCGCGCTCGTCAACGTGCGCAGCATGGAGCAACAGCAGGAGGACGCCGATGTCTCGCGCGTGCTCCTCTCCCTCTCGCAGGGGCTCAGCGCCTGCCTGGACGAGGACGCGCTCTGGCAGATGCTCGTGCGCGGCGCGACCGAGGTCCTCGATCTCCCCTGGTCGGTCGCTGCCCGCTTCGACGAGCGCTCGGGGACCTTCAGCATCGTGGGCGGCACCGGCTTCCCGGAGGCGGACCTCGAGGCCATGAGCAGCGGGCGCTTCCGCCTCGAGGACTTCCCGAGGCTCCAGGAGGCGATCACGCGCCGCGAGCTCTTGATCGCCGATGGCGCGACCGTGCGCCCCCTCTGGCTGCCGCGCGGCTGGCGCTCGGGCACCTGGATCGCCGTCCCGCTCTTCCGCAGCGGCTGGGTGGCCGGCTTCCTCGCCGTCGGGCGGAACCAGGAGCGGCGCGCCGTCAGCCGCCGCCAGCACCGCCTGGCCGAGGGTCTCGGCCACCACGCCTCGATCGCGCTCCAGAACGCCCGCATGGTCGCCGACCTGGAGGCCGCCGACCGGCTCAAGTCGGAGTTCGTGTCGACCATGTCGCACGAGCTGCGCACGCCGCTCAACGTGATCATCGGCTACACCGAGATGCTGCGCGAGGGCGCCGTCGGCCCGATCACCGCGGGGCAGCGCGAGCTGATCGACCGCCTCGACGCCCGCGGGCGCGAGCTGCTCGAGCTGATCGAGGCGACGCTGCACGTGGGCCGCCTCGAGGCCGGCCGCGACATGGTCGAGATCTCCGCCGTGCCGCTCCGCGACCTCCTCCAGGCGCTGCACGCGAGCACCTGCGGCCTGCCGCGCGTGCCCGAGGTGGCCTTCGAGTGGGAGACGCCCGAGGACGTCGCCCAGCGCATCATGACCGATCGCGCCAAGGTGGCCCTCGTGGTCCGCAACCTGGTGAGCAACGCCTTCAAGTTCACCAGCCAGGGAGAGGTGCGGGTGCGCCTCGTGGTCCAGGCCGAGGCCCTGGTGATCGAGGTGCGCGACACGGGGATCGGCATCGGCGCCGAGTACCTGCCGATCATCTTCGACATGTTCCGTCAGGTGGACGGCACGACGACGCGCCGCCACGGCGGCGTGGGCCTCGGCCTCTACATCGTGAAGCAGTTCGTGAGCCGACTCGGCGGCACGATCGAGGTCACGAGCACGCTCGGGAGCGGCAGCCGCTTCCGCGTCGTCCTCCCCGGCGTCATCGGCGACGAGCGCCGCTCGGCGGCGTAGAGCTCTTGCAAAGGCGTGGCGGGGCCGCCCCCGCGGCTTCGCTGCGCCGGCCGCACGGGCCTCCACGGTCGTGCGGGCGTGCCGGCGCAGAGGCGCCGCCAGCGCGCCCCCGCCGACGCCGCACCGACGCTCGCGTTCGCTCCGCTACGTCTTCGCGCGCGGCGAGCGGCGGCGCTCCTTCTG
Organism: Deltaproteobacteria bacterium; assembly: GCA_005879795.1. Taxonomy (NCBI): domain Bacteria; kingdom Pseudomonadati; phylum Myxococcota; class Myxococcia; species Deltaproteobacteria bacterium. The sequence continues at coordinate 14,478 of VBKJ01000221.1, read as the reverse complement.
CTGCTCGCGGCGGCGCTGCTTCAGGCGCTCGCGGCGCCGCTTGCGGCGCCGGCGGAGCTCGCGCCGTCGTTCCGTCGCCATGCGGGGTCTGTATAATGCACGCCTCGTCGCGGCAAGCCGCGTCGCGCCCATCGCGCCCATGTCGCCCTCCACCCGCACGGCCTGCTTCGCGCGCCTGACCGCGGCGAACTTCTGCTTCTTCCTCACCTTCACGTCGTTCTTCCTCCTGCCGCTGCACGTGCGCGCGCTCGGCGGCACGGAGCGCACGATCGGGCTCGTGATGGGAACGAGCGGCCTCGCCGGCCTGGTGAGCGTGCTCGCCGTGGGCGCGCTCCTCGACCGCTTTGGCCGGCGCATCTTCCTCCTCGGCGGGATCGCCACCATGTCGGCCGCGTCGGGCGCCTTCCTCCTGGTTGGGCGGATCGGGCCGGCGATCTTCGTGCTGCGCGCGGTGCAGGGGCTCGCCTTCGCGGCCGGCTTCAACGCGGCCTCGACGCTGGCGGCGGAGTTCGCGCCCGAGGGGCGCCGGGCGGCGGCCCTCGGTCTCTTCGGCGTCTCGACCCTCGCCACCCACGCGCTCGCCCCGACGCTCGGCGAGCAGCTCGTTCGGCTGGGCGGCTTCCCCGCGCTCTTCGTCGCGGCGACGGTCTTCTCGGCCGTCGGCCTGGCGGTCGCCTGGCCGCTGCCGGACGACGCGCCCGCCCGGGCCCGCGCGGCGGTCCCGCTGCGTGCCACGGCCGAGCTCTCCACGGCCATCGCGACCGTCGCCTGCTGCGGGGTGGCGTTCGGCGCCGTCATCACCTACGTCCCGACCTTCGTGCAGGACGCGGCGCTCGGACCGATCGCGACCTTCTTCCTGTCGTACACGGCGGCCGCGGTGCTGACGCGCGTGGCCGCGGGAGGGCTCAGCGACTCGCTCGGGCGGCGGACGGTCGTCCTGCCGGCGCTCGGTCTCCTGGCCGCCTCGATCGCGCTGCTTGCCGCCGTCCGCTCGGCGCTGGCGCTGGCCACGGCGGGGCTTCTCTTCGGCACCGCGCAGGGCTTCGTCTACCCGACGCTGAACGCCTTCACCCTCGACCTGGCCGAGCCCGGGCAGCTCGGCCGCACCCAGACGCTCTACAACGGGGCCTTCAACCTGGGCACGACGGCCGGCTCGATGGCGCTCGGCCCGGTGGCGCAGGCGCTCGGCCATCGCGCCACGTTCCTGGTCGCGGCCGCGATGGCGGCGACCGCGCTCGTGGTCTTCGCCGTGGGCGCGCGCCGGGTCAGTCCCGAGCGCGCGATGTCCGTACCCAGCGCGTGATCTCCGCCACCATGCGCTCGGGCTGCTCCTCCGGCGGCAGTGGCCGGTGCGCCGGCGCCGCGGCCGCGATTGGCGCAGGGCGGGGCGGCTGCGCTACACTTCCGCGGCTCGAGTGCCGGCCATGGCGGAGACGACTGCCACCACCGCGCGCCTCGCCGGGGGCGCACCCAGCCCACGCGCCGGCCGCGCCGCGGTGCGGCGGGGCGCCTACTACCTGCTCCTGACCGGCGCGGTCGGGGCGGCGTACCTCGTCGCGGCGGTGCTCTTCAACGTCGTCTTCCAGGCCCGGGTGGTGACCGACTCGCGCGCCTTCCCCGTCATCTTCACGCTCGCCGTCCTCGTCCTCTTCAACCCGATCCGCACACGGCTTCAGGCCCTGGTCGACCGGATCTTCTTCCGCACCCGCTACGACGGCGCGCAGGTCCTCGCCGCGGTTGGCGCCGAGCTCGCGGGGACGCTCAAACGGGAGCGGATCGTGGCCCTCGTGTGCGACGCCGTCGACGCGGCGATCCCCAACACCGGGACGCGCCTCCTCCTGGGCGCACCGGGCGAGCCGGGCGGCCTGAGCGGCATCCCGGGCCCGCTCCTCCCGCAGCTCGAGAGGGGGCAGGTCCTGTCCGCCTTCGACTCCGGCGTGCAGGGCGGCCGCGGCGCGGGCGGCGCCGAGCTCGCCGTGCCGCTCGAGGTGCGCGGCCAGCTGGCGGGGGTGCTGGCGGTCGGCGGCAAGCGCTCGGGGCTCCTCTACACCGCAGGCGACGTCGAGTTCCTGCGCGCCCTCGCCCACGAGGCCGCGAACGCGCTCGAGAACGCGCGCTCGTACGAGGCGCTGGTGACGCTGAACGCGCGCCTCGAGGAGCGGGTGCGCGAGCGGACCGCGCAGCTCGAGGGCACCAACCGCGAGCTGGCCCAAGCCTACGGCGAGCTCAAGAACGCCGAGGTCCAGCTCGTGCAGTCGGAGAAGATGGCCTCGCTCGGCCGCCTGGTCGCGGGCGTGGCGCACGAGATCAATAACCCGGTGGCGTTCATTTCCAGCAGCGTGGCGCCGCTGCGCCGGCGGCTCGAGACGGCGGCGGCCGATGCGCCGCCCGAGGTCGCGAAGCTGCTCGCCAACGCGCGCGAGATCGTCGCCGTGATGGCACGCGGCGCGGAGCGCACGGCGGCCATCGTGAAAGACCTGCGCAGCTTCTCGCGTCTCGGCGAGGCGACGCGCAAGCGCGTCGACCTGCACGTCGGGCTCGAGGTGAGCCTCCGCCTGCTCGAGCCGCGCTGGCGCGACCGGATCGAGATCCACCGCGACTACGGCACGCTGTCGCCGGTCGAGTGCGACCCCGGGCAGGTGAACCAGGTGTTCATGAACCTGCTCGCCAACGCGTGCGACGCGATCCCCGAGCGCGGCAACGTGTGGATCACGACGCGCGCCGCGGGCGAGCAGGTGCGCGTCACCATTCGCGACGACGGGGTCGGCATGACGCCGGAGATGGCGGGCCGCATCTTCGACCCGTTCTTCACCACCAAGGACGTGGGTGGCGGGACGGGGCTCGGGCTCGCCATCAGCCACGGTGTGGTCGCGGCCCACGGCGGGCGGATCGAGGTGGAGAGCGCGCCGGGCAAGGGGGCCACCTTCCGCGTCTCCCTCCCGCTCGCGCCGCCCGCCGCCTCCCTTGACAGGACGGCGAGCGGCGCCGGATAGGGGAGCCGGTGGAGGTGGATTACCGCCAGTTCCTGGTGTTGGTGGTGGACGACGAGCCGGACATCCTGCGCGCGTTCGCCTTCAACTACGGCGACGACTTCCAGGTGCTGACCGCCGAGAGCGGCGCGCGCGGACTCGCGCTCCTCGAGACGCACGAGCCGGCCGTCATCGTCGCCGACCAGCGCATGCCGGCGATGAGCGGGACCGACTTCCTCGAGCGCTCGATGGTGCTGCGCCCCGACGCCGTGCGCATCATCCTGACCGGCTACACCGACATCGACGCCATCGTCCAGGCGATCAACAGGAGCCGCATCTACCGCTACGTCACCAAGCCCTGGGAGAGCGAGGAGCTGCGGCTCACGCTCCGCCGCGCGGTCGAGGCCTTCCACCTGGTGCGCGAGAACGGGCGGCTGGTGGAGGAGCTCCGGCGCGCCAACGAGCGGCTCGCGGCCGAGAACGCCTACCTGCGCGAGAGCGAGCGGCCGCAGGAGATCGTGGGCGACAGCGCGGCGATGCACGGCGTGCTCGAGCTCGTCGCCCGGGTCACCGGCTCGCGTTCCACGGTCCTGATCGAGGGCGAGACCGGCACGGGTAAGGAGCTGGTGGCACGCGCCATCCACGCCGGCGGGCCGCGGCGCGACCACCTCTTCGTCGCCGTCAACTGCGCCGCGCTCTCGGAGGGGCTGCTCGAGAGCGAGCTCTTCGGGCATCGCCGCGGCGCCTTCACGGGCGCCACCGAGGACCGCAAGGGGCTCTTCGAGGTGGCGAGCGGCGGCACGCTCTTTCTCGACGAGATCTCGGAGACCAGCGCGGGGCTCCAGGCGAAGCTCCTGCGCGTGCTGCAGGAGGGGGAGGTCCGCCCGGTGGGCGAGAACCGCGCCCGCATGGTCGATACGCGCGTCATCGTGGCGACCAACCGGAATCTCGAGGACGAGCTGAAGGCCGGCCGCTTCCGCGACGACCTCTACTATCGCCTGCGCGTCTTCCCGATCCGCCTCCCGCCGCTGCGCGAGCGGCGCGAGGACATCCCCGCGCTCGCGCGCCACCTGCTCGGCCGCCTCGCGCGCCAGGTGAAGAAGCCGGTCGCCGAGCCGACCGAGGAGACGCTCGCGCTCCTCGCCCGCTACCCGTTCCCGGGTAACGTGCGCGAGCTGGCCAACGAGCTCGAGCGGGCCGTGCTGCTCGCGGAGCCGGGGGCGCCGATCACCGACGATCTCCTCTCCGAGCGGCTGCAGGAGGCGGCTGGCGACGGGGCGGCGCCGAGCCTGCTCCAGCACCGAGCCAACGCCTTCGAGCGCGAGCAGATCGAGGCCGCACTCGCGCGCGCCAGCGGCGTCAAGACGCACGCCGCCGAGGAGCTCGGCATCACCTACCGGGGGCTGCTCAAGAAGATGAAGCGTCTCGGGATGTGAGCCGCCTCAGGTCCCGGTCCGCGCCAGGGCGACGGGGGCGGCGGGAAGCGTCACCCGGAACGCGCTGCCGCGCCCGGGCGCGCTCTCGACGCTGATCTCGCCCCCGTGCTCCAGCACCATCTGGTGGACGAGGGCCAGGCCGAGGCCGGTGCCCGTCTCCTTGGTGGTGTAGAAGGGGTGGAAGATGTTCTCGAGCTGGTCGGCGGGGATGCCGGGCCCGTCGTCGCGCACCTCGAGCACCACGCTGTCGGCGGGCGCGGGCCGCACCTCGAACCACGCGTGTCCGCCCGGCGCGCTCGTCTCGATCGCGTTCAGGAGCAGGTTCACGGTGATCTGCTTCAGCTGATCGGGGTCGGCCCACACCGGGCGCACGCGGGGGTCGAAGGTCGCCACGACCTCGATCTGGCGCTTGCGCGCCGTCGACTCCATCAGGCGCACGACCGGCTCGAGCGTCGGCCCGAGCTCGACCGGGCGCCGCTCCGCCGTCTTCGACTTCCCGAGCGCGAGCAGGTCGGCGATCAGGTCGGTCACCCGGCGCAGCTCGCCCAGGCTCAGCTCGCGGAAGTTGCTGAGAAACTCGCGGTCGTCGAGCCGCTGCGGGAGGAGGTCGAGGAAGGTCTTCACGGCCACCAGAGGGTTGCGGATCTCGTGCGCGATGCCGGCCGCCAGGATGCCGAGCGAGGAGAGGCGATTGGCGCGCTCGAGCACGATCTCGGAGCGGCGCAGCTGGCGCGAGAGCGAGGCGTTCTCGAGCGCGACGCTGGCGCCGGCGGCGACGGTGGCGAGGAGCTGGAGGTCCTCGGCGGAGAAGATGCGGAAGCTCCGGTTGCGGCCGAGGGCGATGAGACCGGTCGGCCGGTTCTTGATGCGGAGGGGGATGCCGACCTCCCAGGCGCTGGCGCGGAAGACCGCCGCGCCGGCGGCGTCCATGGCCTCGAGCTCGGCAGCGAGGATCGGCTCGCGCAGCGGCTCGAGAGCGTGGACGAGGGGCTCGGGCATGGGCTGGCCGCCCTGCGCCGCCGGGTAGGCGCGCGCGAGCCGCGCGGTGTCCTCGTCGGCCAGGAAGATGTCGCAGCACTCGACGTCGAGGACGTCCGTCAACGCGTCCCCCAGCCGCTTCACCAGCTGCTCGCGATCGAGGATGTGGACGAGCACGGCGGCCAGCTCGCGCAGCTTGCGGCGGTAGTCGTAGTGCTCCGGGAAGAACGCCCGCTGGACGCGGGTCTCGAGGGCAGCCTGGCACGCGGGGATCAGGACCACGGCGATCAGCGCCAGGGCCAGCGCGGCGCACACCATGATCCCGGGCTCGTCCGCCTCCAGCGTCTGCGCCAGGGCCCAGGTGCCCGCACCTCCGGGAACGAGCACGAGCGCGGCGGCGAGCGTGAAGCTCACCCCCTTGCGCACGACGTAGTCCACGTCCATGAGCCGGTGCCGCGCGATCGCGTACGCGATGATGCCCATGGTGAAGACGTTCCCGAGGCTGCCGAGGGGATAGATGCTGACTCCGTAGAGGGGGAGGAGGTTGGTCAGGATGAACGGCGTCTGGACGACGGTGGCGAGAAACCAGAACTTCGCCTGCATCCGCTGGCGCGGCGATGTCGGATGGCGGTAGGCGTGCCAGATGCGCTCGAGTCCGAGCGGCATGCACACCGCGATGTACGCCGTCATGAGGGAGTAGAGCCGCGTGGGCTCGATGTACCAGCCCCATGCGTGCCGGCTCACGCCGTGCACGAGGTCGCCGTGGGCGTTGAGCGCCGCGAGCAGGCCGGCGACGGCGTAGGTGAAGACGAGCAGCCCGTTCCAGACGCGCCCCCCGGACCCGGCCTGCACCAGCGCCGCGTGCACGAAGGCCGCCGGGGCGAAGCACACGCCGACGCGGAAGAGCTGGCTCCACCACTCGGCGGAGAGGCCGTCCGGGAAGTAGTCGAGCGCGAAGATGTCGAGGTTCCACAGGACCGTGTTGAAGGTCATCCATGCGAAGACACGCAGAGCCCGGTTCCTGACGCCTCCGCGCAGGACGAGCAGGCAGATGATCGCATCGGCGACCGCCGCGACCAGCGGGACCAGCCACGGATGTTGCATGGATACACCGCATTGTCCGGTCTGCCCGGGCGAGTCTCAAGGCGTGGTCGCGCATACCCTGGAGTTCCGGCCAACGGTTCGTAGGAACGTGCGTTCACATCGGCCTCGCCGGAAGGATCGCCACGGCGCGGCCCCGGAGGACGTGAGGCGCGGCACGGCGGTTGCACAAGCGTCCCGCAGGAGGGACGCCATGCGAGACATCCAGCCGAGGGCCACGGCAGGGCGGTCGGAGTTCCAGCCCGCGTCCTTCGCGGACCTGCTTCGGGGCTACCGCTTCCGCGTGTGCACGGACCGGGTCGCTTTCGAGTCCGCGCTCGACGTCCGGCGCCGCATCTACCTGGGGCACTGCGGCTACGACGTCCCGGTGCCGGACGAGTACGATCCTCGCTCCTGGCTCCTGCTCGCCGAGCACGTGGGCTCGGGCGAGGTGGTGGGGACGATGCGCATCACGCCGCGCTCGGCCGGTCCGCTCGAGGCCGAGGAGTACTTCCGGCTTCCGCGACACCTGATCACGCCGCGCACGGTCGAGGTGACGCGCTTCGCGATCCTCCCGGAGCACCGCCGGAGCCACGGCGTCATGCCGAGCGTCTCGTTCGGTCTCTTCAAGCTGCTCATCAACTTCCTCGACGAGATCGGCGCGCGCCAGGCGGTGGTGTGCTCCAAGGAGGAGCGCATCTGGACCTACGAATGGCTCTGCTTCCAGCGCACGGGTCTGGTGGCCGCGTACGCCAAGCTCGCGAACGCGCAGCACGAGCTGCTGGCGGCAGACCTCCGCGACATCCGGCAGCGGCGCGAGCATCCCCTGTGGGAGTTCGTCTTCACCACCAGCCCGAGCGAGATCCTGCTGCCGCCGCCCAGGGCCCGGTTCGGCCCCATTCGTTACCTCGGCGCGCGGCCCGTCTCGTTCGCCGCAATGGAGTGATCGTGCAAACTTCGCCCGGCACGCGATGGACGAGAGCCGGCACGCCTTCCTCCTCCTGCGCCGGATGCAGGAGTTCGGGTTCAACCTGCCGCGAGTGCCCCAGGCGCTCGACCGCCTGGAGACGCTCTCCGAGCGGAGCCGGGCACGCGACTTCAAGCAGGTCTACGCGGACCGTGGCCCGGCCGGGGACGCGGAGGTGATGGAGTTCATGACCATCGCCCTCATCGCCGAGCACGACGCGGCGACCAAGCTGCACGCCAACTACGACGCCCTGGCCGGCGATCCCGGGACGCAGGCGGTGGTCGGCGCGATCCGCCAGGACGAGGCGCGGCACATCGCGTATCTGAACACCTGGCTCGAGCGGTTCGAGCAGCGCTTCTCGCGGCGGGCGGTCGTCGCGGCCCGCGAGCGGCTCGAGGCGACCTACGAGGAGCTGCACGGCCTGTACTACGGCGCGCTTCAGGAGTACCTCGAGCGCGCGGCCAACTGATCGGAGGAGACTCCTCATGTCGTCGCGCGCGCTCGAGAGATACGCCGCCTGGGTCGTGAGACATCGCCTCGCGGTGCTCCTCACGGTCCTCCTCGGCACCCTCCTCCTCGCCCGCGCCGCCACGCGGCTCCACGTCGAGGTCGATCCCGATCGCCAGCTGCCCCAGGATCATCCGTTCATCCAGGCGCTCAACGACGTGCACCGCATCTTCGGCGACAAGAACCTCGTCGTCGTGGGGCTCTTCCCGCATGACGGCAACGTGTTCACGCCCCACTTCCTCGCGAAGCTGGCCGAGGTGACGGACCGGATCCGCCGCCTCCCCGGCGCCAACCCGGCGCTGGTGCAGAGCCTCGCCGCGCCCATGGTGAAGGACATCCGCGGCACCGAGGAGGGGATGGAGGTCGAGCGCGTCATGGAGACGGCGCCCGCCGACGCGGACGGCGCCGCCGAGGTGCGGCGCCGCGCCTTCGCGACCGACGCCTACGTCGGCACGCTGGTCGCGGCCGACGGCTCGGCGGCGGCCGTGCAGGCGAGCTTCGAGCTCACCCCCGAGACGCCCGGCTACCGCCACCTCCACATGGCGGTGCTCGGGGCGCTCGAGGCGGCCGCCGACGGCACCTTCGACTATCGCCTCTCCGGCCCGGTCGTCTTCCTCTCGCAGCTCTCCGCCTACGCGGCGCGCATGGTCCTCTACTTCCCGCTCGCGCTCCTCGTGATCGGCCTCGTCCACTACGAGGCCTTCCGCACCCTGCAGGCGCTCTTCCTCCCGCTCTTGACCGCGCTCCTCTCCGTGCTCTGGGCGGTCGGGCTCATGGGGCTGCTCGGCGTGCCGCTCGATCCCTTCAACACCACGACGCCGATCCTGATCCTCGCCGTCGCCGCCGGGCACGCGGTGCAGGTGCTCAAGCGCTTCTACGAGGAGTTCGACCGCACGCACGACGTCGAGGCGGCGATCACCGAGTCGCTCGCACGAGTGGGGCCGGTGATGATCGCCGCGGGCACGATCGCGGCGCTCTCGTTCTGCTCGCTCGTCACCTTCCGCACGGCGAGCATCCGCACCTTCGGCCTCTTCACCGGCTTCGGCATCCTTTCCGCGCTGGCGATCGAGCTGACCATCATCCCGGCCGTGCGGGCGATGCTGCCCACCCCCCGCCGGCGCGAGCGCGAGCGCGAGGCGGCGGCGCATCCCTGGCTCGACGCCTTCCTCGGGGCCTCGGCACGCGCGGCCAGCGGCCGTGGTGCGCGGCGCGTGTTCGCCGGCGCGGGTGTGCTGGTCGCGGCGTGCGCCCTCCTCGCCACCCGCATCCAGATCGACATGAGCAGCAAGCGCGAGTTCTCCGCGCGCGAGCCGGTGCGGCAGGATGACGCCGCCATCAACGCCGAGTTCGCCGGCACGAACACGCTCATCGTGCTGGTCGAGGGGAACGCGGAAGGCGCGCTCGAAGAGCCGGCGGTGATGCGCGCCATCTACCGCCTCGAGCGGAACCTCGAGGCCGAGCCGGGCGTCGGCAAGGCGCTCTCCTACGTCGACTTCGTGCGCAAGATGCACCTCGCCATGAACGCCGACCGGCCCGACCTGGGCGAGCTGCCCGCGACGCGCGCGCTCACCGCGCAGTATCTCTTCCTCTACACGCTCGCGGGCGGCGCCGATGACTTCGACACGCTGCTCGACTCGCCGCACCGGGTGGCCAAGGTCCGTCTCCTGGTGCACGAGGACAGCACGCGCTACGGCGAGCGGCTGATCGCGCTGGCGCAGGACCAGGTCGCGAAGACGTTCCCGCCCGGCTACCGCGTGCGCTACAGCGGCTCGCTCGCCTCGACCGCCGCCGCCACCGAGGTCATGGTGCACGGGAAGGTGCGCAACATCGCGCAGATCGCCCTCATCACGATCGCGATCGCGGCGCTCCTCCTGCGCTCGGTGGTGGGCGGGCTCCTGGTCGCCCTGCCGCTCGCGCTCACGGTGGCCGTCAACTTCGGGGTCATGGGGCTGCTCGGCATCCCGCTCGACAATGTCACCTCGGCCATCTCCGCGATGGCGGTAGGCATCGGCGCCGACTACGCCATCTATTTCCTCTTCCGCGTGCGCGAGGAGCTGGCGCACGGCGGCACGCTCGAGGACGCGCTCGGCCGCGCCCTCATGACGTCGGGGAAGGCCGTGCTCTTCGTCTCCTCGGCGATCGCCTTCGGCTACGCGACGCTCTGCCTGTCGGGCTTCGCGTTCCACGTCCAGCTCGGCTCGCTGGTCGCCCTCGCCATGCTCGTCTCGTCGGGGAGCGCCCTCGTCCTGCTCCCCGCGGTCGTCGCGCGCTTCCGGCCTGCGTTCCTGTGGGGTGGCTTCGTCGTTGAGGGCCGGAAGCGCGCGATCGAGGGCGCGACGGCGGCGGCGTGAGGGGTCACGAACCCTCCCGGCAGCACTGGAGCTGCGGCCCGGCGACCGTCCCGATGCGCCCGTCCTCGGCGAGCACGGTGACGCGCGTGAGGGAGCAACCGTAGGCGATCTGCACGTGGTACCGCCGCTCGCCGCGCTGGCGGAGGTCGGCGGTCGTGGTGCCGGAGTGCGCGCGGACCGCGTCGCAGTCGAGGCTCTCGTAGACGAGCCGGGCGACGTCCTGGGCGTCGGCCGAGAACATCCGCGGCTCCTCGCGCTGGAGCGCGAAGAAGACCCACACGACGAGGATGGTGGCGGCCAGGGGCACGGCCGTGAGGGCGCGGCCGAGGAACGGCCGCCGCGCCCGCACGGCACGCCACCACGGCGCGGTGAAGTACACGGCGTTCAGCGTGTTGAAGGCGCCGCGGCCGAGGAAGACGAGCGCGAACAGCCCCACCTTCTCGTCCTCCCCCCACTCGAAGAGCTGGTACACGTAGCGTGCCGGCGTCCACACGCGCCAGTAGGGCCACAGGTGCGTGAAGCCGGCGAGGAAGAGCCAGGCGGCGACCGCCTTCGAGAGCGCGAGCCACGGCACGAGCCGCCCGTCGCGCGCGAAGGTGACCAGCATCACGCCCTGCACTGCCGTGTAGAGCCCGACGAACCAGACCGCATCGCGGTAGTGCTCGCGGTAGCCGGGGACGCGGAGGTCGGAGACGAGGACGGCGAGCGCGCTCGCCAGCGTCACCAGCGCGACCAGCACGTTCACGATACGCAGCGCGAGCCGCACCCGCCCGGCCCATAGCGCACGCTCCGCGGCCCGTCCACGGCGCTGTCCGATCAGCCGGCACCCCCGTCCACGCTCGCCTTGACAAGGCCGCGCGGGCTGGGGCAGGTACTTCGGGTTCGCCGAACTCCAAAGGAGGCTCCCCGATGTTACTCGACGGCAAGGTGGCGATCGTCACGGGCTCGGGCCGAGGCATCGGCCGCGAGGAGGCGCTGCTCCTGGCCAGGCACGGCGCCAGGGTGGTGGTGAACGATCTCGGCGCGCACTTCGACGGGACCGGGGCGCCGACCGCCACGCCCGCGCAGGAGGTGGTCGGGGAGATCAAGAAGATGGGTGGCCAGGCGATCGCCAACGGCGACAGCGTGGCGGACTTCAAGGCCGCCAAGCGCATCGTAGAGTGCGCGCTCGACACCTTCGGCAAGCTCAACATCGTGGTCAACAACGCCGGCATCCTGCGCGACCGGATGATCTTCAACATGGCGGAGGAGGACTGGGACGCGGTCGTGGCGGTGCACCTGAAGGGCACCTTCAACATGTGCCGCCACGCCTGTGAGTACTGGCGAGAGGAGCACAAGAAGGGGAACCTGCTGAACGGCCGCGTCATCAACACCTCCTCGGACGCCGGGCTCCTCGGCAACGTCGGGCAGAGCAACTACGGGGCGTGCAAGGCCGCGGTCGCTGCCATGGCGATCATCATCGGCCAGGAGATGAAGAAGTACGGCGTGACGGCCAACGCGATCGCGCCGGTCGCGCGCACGCGACTGACGGTCGACGCCACACCCTCCACCGCGGCCCTCATGGGCGCGGAGCCCAAGCCGGGCGAGTTCGACATGTTCAGCCCCGCCAACGTCGCGCCGCTGGTCGCCTGGCTCGTGAGCGACGACGCGGCGGGCGTGAACGGGCAGGTGTTCCGCGTGGGCGGCCGCAGCGTGTGGCCGATGAAGGGCTGGCACTCCGCGGCGCGCTTGAAGAACCCCGAGCCGGCGCCCTGGGAGCCGATGAAGCTCGGCGCGCGCATCAAGGAGGAGCTGGCGAAGGGCATCACCGCGCCCGAGGGCATGGCCGACGTCTTCGCCGGAGGGCTGTGAGCGCAGGCCCGGCGCCCCGGCGGCGCGTCCTCGTCGTCTGCCACGCCAACACGAGCCGCAGCATCATCGCGGAGAAGGTGCTCGAGCGGCTGCTCGCCGAGCACGGCCTCGCCGGACGGGTCGAGGTCCGCTCGGGCGGCATCGCGCCCTACGCGCGTGACGGCAGCCTGGTCTCGCTCGACGCGCGCCTCGTGCTGCGCGAGGTCGGCATCGAGCTGCCGCCCGGCGCCGGGGCGACCGACCTGAAGCGCCAGCGCCACCTCCTCGCCGAGGCGGACGTCATCCTGGTCATGACCGGGCAGCAGCGCGAGATGCTGCGCGACTTCCCGGAGACGGCGGGCAAGCCCGTCCTCACCGTGCGCGAGCTCGCCGGCGAGTCGGGCGACATCGCCGACCCCTCGATGCAGGACGAGGACGTCTTCCGCCGCTGCCGTGACGAGATCACGCGCTGCCTGGCGCGCGGCCTCGAGCGCCTGCTGGCCGCGTGAAGCTCGGGCCCTCCCATCAGTCGACGAGCACCGCCTGCGTCTGCGTCACCAGCGCGACCCGCCGCCCGGTCGCGTCACGCACGTCGGTCTGGACGACGATCGTCCGCCGCCCGACGTGGAGCGCGCGCGTCACCGCCTCAACGTGCCCGCTCCGCACCGGCGAGAAGAAGTTCGTCTTCGACTCGATGGTCGAGGTGCCGGCGCCGGGCGGCAGGTTCAAGAAGGCGCAGATCGCTCCCAGCGTGTCGGCGAGCGCCATGATCGCGCCGCCGTGCAGCGCGCCGCCGCTCGTGCAGCGCGCGGGTGCCCAGGCGAGCCGGCCGCGCACCTCCTCCGGTGTGGCGGCGGTCACCTCCGCGCCGAGGGCGACCGCGAACGGCATGGCGGCGGCGAGGGCCTGCGGGTCCGGCGCGCTCATGGCTCCCTCGCCGCCGGCGTCTCGATCACCTTCACGCGGTAGTCCGTGAAGGGCGGCGTCTCCTCCTTCAAGAAGCTCCCCCGGAAGCGCTCCTCGGCATGGGCGGGGAGCGGCTTCACCTTCCCCGACTTGAGCAGCTCCTCGGGGTTCAGGTCGGGGACCGCGAGCGCCTCGGCGCTCTCGTTGTAGGTCTCGGTCCTGGCGACCACCTTGCCGTGCTCGTCGAGCGCCTCGATGCGGAGCTTCACGTAGCGGAGCGCGTGGCCGCTCGTGTTCCGGAGCCGGCCAACGACGTTGTAGAACTGGGCTCCGTAGCCCGACTCCCAGCGGCCCCGGTGCTCGAGCACCTGGGCGTCGGGGCCGCCGGCCGCGCACGCGGGGGCGGCCAGGAGGAGCAGGACGAGCGCGAGGCGCCGCATCAGTCGGTCATGTGCGTCAGCGTGCGCAGCGAGAAGTACGACGGGTCCCAGCTCTGCTCGAGGAACGAGCTCTGGTAGCGGCCGCCGAGCGCGGCGCGGTTCGTCTTGTCGTTCACGCCCACCACCAGGTTCGGGAAGACCGCCGAGAAGGTTTCGTCGTTCTTGACGAAGTGGTAGCCGCACATGGCGGTGTAGAAGTACTCGCCCGCGCGGTTGTGCACCTGCTTCCAGTAGATGCGGTAGATCTCCTTGTCGAAGTACATGATGACCTTGCCGAAGTTGTAGTACGGGTCGCTCGACTGCCCCTCCACGACCCACACCGGGCGGGGCACGAAGAGGAGGTTCTGCTGGATCCACCACGGCGCGCCCTTGGCGTTCGGCACCTCGTAGCCGGCGGGCATGTAGGGCGTGTCGATCAGCTGGCGTGTGGGGCTGACGGACCTCATGGGGAAGGGGTAGGGCTGGAGGAGCGGCGCCAGGATCGTCTGCTCGCCCACCAGCTTCCACTGGTAGTACTCGACCTTGCCGGCGTAGCAGTTGAGGTCGTCGGCGAAGATGTCGAGGCCGGCCACCGGGTCCGAGCGCGAGGCGGCGTTCACCCGCCGCGCGCGGCGGGTGGAGGGGACGTAGGCCCACACCGCATCCTGCCCGTCCCAGTTCCAGTAGCGCTTGGTGAGCGTCGAGACGCCCTCCACGTCGACCGGCTCGAGCGCGCCGCCGATGGCCTCGCCGGAGAGGCCTTCGGGGTTCTCCTTGATCGGACCGAAGTGGCGGCCCTGGTAGCCGCGCGTGTGGATGAACGCCTTGATGCGGCGGAACTGTCCGCCCGTGTCGACCCCGTTCAGGGTGAAGGTGGCACCGCCCCCGCCGCCCTGCGCGCCCGCCATGGCGAAGTTCCACGCGATCTTGCAGCCGGCCTTGGGGTCGGCCTTGTCGAACTGCGGGAAGGGGAGCCCGAAGACGAAGTCCGGGATCTTGTCCGTCGCCTTGTCCTTGAGCCCGCAGGTCTTCTCG
>VBKJ01000220.1 GCA_005879795.1 Deltaproteobacteria bacterium | reverse complement strand
GGAGTAGTCAACAGCGGGCAGAGCGGGAGCGGCTCCTGCCCTCCCCGCATCCTGTGAACTCATCCCGCAACAGCCGCACTCGTCGGCGAGCTGCGCCCGGAATGGGATGGCCTCATAGACCGAGCACCGCGTTCAGCGCCAGCCCCAGCACGAAGAGCCCCCCCGCCAGCTTGTTGTGGTAGAAGGCTAGCGACACGTACCAGAGCGGCCAGACGCGGTAGCCCGGCGGCGGGGCGGCCGGCTTCGGCTGGGAATACGCCCGCAGCACCTGGCGGAGGCGCGGGAGCGCCGCGGCCACGATGAGCACGCCGACGCCGAGACACCCGCTCACCACGAGCCCGAGCACGATCGCGTAGAACGCGATCATCGCCCCCTGGTTCAGGCGGAGCGAGAGCTCCCTCCCCAGGATCACCGGGAGCGTGTGGATGCCGCGCGCCCTGTCCTGCTCGTACTTGTCGATGTGCTTGCCGATCAGCACCGTCGTGACGGCGAGCGCGTAGGGCATGCTCGCGAGCCACACCCACGCCGGGAGCGCGCCGGCGGTCACGTAATACGTCCCGCCGATCATGAGCGGCCCCCAGACCACGAATACCCCCGGCTCGCCGAGGCCGTGGTGCTTCAGCTTGAGCGGCGGTGCCACGTAGAAGACGCTCACGAAGAGGCCGGCGAGCGCGAAGGCCGCAACCGGCCAGCCGCGCGCGGCGACGAGGGTGACCAGGATCGCCAGGTCGGCCAGGTTGAAGGCCGCGATCGCGGCGAGCAGCCCGCGCTTCGTGATCAGCCCCGAGAGGATCGGGTGCGGGGCGTAGAGCGCGCGCGTGTACTCGGCCGTGTCGACCCCGCCCGAGAGGTCGAAGTGGTCGTTGATCATGTTGTTGGCGGCGTGGGCGATCACCAGGCCGACGACGGCGAGCGCGAAGTACCCCCAGCGCGGCGCCGCGGCGGACGCGGCTGCGAGGAGCCCGCCGATCAGCCCGGAGGTGAGCGTCATCGAGAAGACGCAGGCGCGTGTGATGAGGAGCCAGCGCGACACGCCGTCGACGGCGCGCCCCTCGGGCAGGTTGCCCCTTGCGATGATCTGGCGCCAGCTGTCGAGGAGGGTGCCGAAGCCCGGGGTGGCGATCGCGGGCCGGTCGGGGACGACGCGCGTGTCGGCCATGGCTGGCGTTTAGGGGGTCGAGCCCAGCGAATCAACCCCGCGTCAGGCCGCCGGCAAGGCGGGGACCGGCGCGGCCGCCGCGGGCTGGAGGACGCGGCCGAGCGTAGCCAGGGCGACGCGACCCAGCACGCGCGGCGCGAAGAAGGCGGCCGGCGGGCGGAGCATGTTGATCACCTCGCCGACGAGCCGGCGCAGCTCCGCGTCGTCGGCCGCGGCCGCGAAGAGCGCGTCGGTGTAGCGGTTGAAAACGCCGATCAGCGCGGGCCGCTCGCCCGCCGTCCCGGGAAAGCGGAAGTCCGCCCCGGTGGCGAGGCTCCACGGCTCGCCGAGGAAGCGCCCCTGGGCGCGGAAGAAGGTGGGCGGCAGGGTGGGGCTGGTCGGGCCGACGCGCGCGAGGCAGTCGGCCAGGATGCACGCCGCGACCGCGGCAGTCGTCATGCCCTGCCCGTAGACCGGGTTGAAGGCGCACACCGAGTCGCCCACCGCGAGGAAGCCGTCGAGCCGCGCCGGCCAGCGCTCGTAGTGCCGGAAGCGGTTGGCCATGGCGCGGTTCGAGTAGACGGGGGAGATCGGCTCGGCGAGCGAGACCGCGTGCGCGATGATCGGCGAGCGGAGCCGGGCGAGCGCCGCGCCGAATCCTGCCTCGTCGCTCGGCGGGTAGTGGCCGGCGATGCCGGCTACGGTGACGATCCAGCGCGCGCCCTCGACCGGGAAGAGGACGCCCGCCGTCATGTGCTCGGGCTCCTGCGGGTCGACCCAGATGCCCTTCCACCACCACTCGGCGGGCCAGCGCGCGGGCTCCGGCTCGCGGTACCAGCGCGTCGCGTAGCCGGAGTGCGAGTCGACGACCGTTTCGGCGGGCGGCTCGAGGCCGAGCGCTCCCAGCCACGCGGGCGCCTTCGAGCCCCGCCCGCTCGCGTCGACGACCAGCTCGGCCGCCAGCTCCCCGTCCGCGAGCCGGACGGCGCGCACGCGCGGGTGGCGTCTCCGCTCGGCCACCAGGCCGGTCACCGCCGCGTGCTCGAGCAGCTCGACCCGCGGCACGGCGCGCAGCAGGTCGCGCACGATGGTCTCGAGCAGCGTGCGGCTCGCGAACAGGGTCGCGATGCCGCTCTCCTCGCGCGCCATCCAGCCCGCGCCGCGCAGCGTGGCGAAGTCGCGCCCGAAGTCGATCTCGTGCGCACCCGCCGCGAGCATGCGCCGCCCGAACCCGGGGAAGAGCCGCTCGAGCTCGCACCGCCCGCGCGCCAGGAGCGCGTGCACGTGGCGTCCCTGCGGCACGCCCGCCCGCTCGGCGGGACCCGCGGGGTAGGTGTCGCGGTCGAGGACCGTGACCCGGTCGAAGTAGTCGGCCAGCGCGCGGGCTGCGCACAGCCCGGCGATGCTGCCGCCGATCACCACCGCACGCTGCACCGTCATCGCGCGCCTCCCATCTCCGCGTGCCGGGGCGGATGAGTCAAGCCGGTGCCGGCCGGCGCTCGCGCTGCGGGCGGTAGGCCTCCACCGGCTGCGATCGCCCGCGCAGCTGGGCAGCGCCGGCGGGCGTGAACTCGAACGCGTCGCCGGCCCGGCGCCGCGTCTCCTCGGAGACCAGGACCGCAGCGCCGAGGACCTTGGTGAGCTCCTCCATGCGCGCCGCGACGTTCACCGCGTCGCCGATCGCGGTGTACTCGCGCCGCCGCGGGGCGCCGACGTCGCCCACCACGACCGTGCCCGTGTGCACGCCGACCCCCATGCGCAGCGGCGGCTCGCCGCGCGCGACGCGCGTGCGGTTGAGCGCGGCGAGCGCCTCCTGCATGGCGAGCGCGCAGCGCACGGCGCGCGGGGCGTGGTCGGGCTGGGCGACCGGTGCGCCGAAGTACGCCATGAGCCCGTCGCCCAGGTACTTGTCGAGCGTTCCGCCGTGCGCGAAAACCGTCTCCACCATGCGCGCGTGGTACTCGTTCAGCATGGCGACCACCTGCTCGCCCGAGAGCGCCTCGCTGAGGGCGGTGAACTCGCGCAGGTCGCTGAAGAGGAGGGTCACCTCCCGGCTCTCGCCCGCCGCCGCGCCATCGCCCAGCGCCTCCACTCGCGCTGCGACCTGGGGCGAGAAGTAGCGGCCGAGGCGCTCGCGTCGACGCTGCTCGGCGGCGACGTTCTCGACCAGGCGGATCGTCCGCCGGGTGTTGTAGATGCACACTGCCGCGACGCCGGCGATCACCGGAACGGACCATGCGACGACCTGCGAAGCCTCCCCGGTGAGCAAGGAGAGCCGCACCTCGAAGGCGGCGCCGACCGCTGCCGCGAGCGCGATCCGCGACGTGCGCAGCGAGAAGGCCGCGGCCATGACGAGGAGCATGTAGAACATCGTGGTCGTGAGCGCCGCGCCCGGGAGGTGGGGATTCCGGGCGATGACGCTGGCCTGCAGGAGGTAGACGAACGGCATGTCCACGAGACAGACGTCGACGCCCACCAGCGCGGCGAGTCGGGGCGACCGGCGGGTCGCCCAGAAGACCGCCGCGGCACTCAGCCAGTAGGCGGCGGAGAGCCGGAGGTCCGACTGGTAGGCCTGCGTGGCGGGGACGACGAGGGGCAGCAGGAGGTTCAGCGCGCCGGCAATCGAGATGCCGACGAAGCGGAACAGGCCAACGAAGCGGATGCTGCGCAGGCGCTCCGCGTCGATCGCCTCGCGCGAGGCCTCGGCGCCGGGGCCCGTCATGCGGCCGCAGGGACCCACATCGGGAGCTCGCCGACCACGATCGTGGCTTCTTCGCAGAGCGATGGCCTCGCCCGCAAGCGCTCGCGGTTTGACCCTCTCCGGGCGATCCACTATCTACGATTGCGCACACCTGCCGCGGCTTTTCTTCGTACGACGGGCGGGGGGCGGAGGAGGACGCGGGTCGCGTTACGCATGGACTTCCCACGCATCAAGCGGCTCCCGCCGTACGTGTTCAACGTCGTCGGCGACCTGAAGCTCCAGGCCCGCCGGGCGGGCGAGGACATCGTCGACTTCTCGATGGGCAATCCCGACGGGCCGAGCCCGCCGCACGTGGTCGAGAAGCTGGTCGAGGCCGTGCGCAAGCCTGCCAACCACCGCTACTCGGTGTCGCGCGGCATCTACAAGCTGCGGGTCGCGATCTGCGACTGGTACCGGCGCCGCTTCGCCGTCGACCTCGACCCCGACGCGGAGGCGATCGTCACCATGGGGTCGAAGGAGGGCATCGGGCACCTGGCGCTCGCCATGCTCGGCCCCGGCGACGTCGTCTTCTGCCCGAGCCCCACCTACCCGATTCACCAGTACTCGGTGATCATCGCGGGCGGCGACCTGCGCACCATCCCGCTCCTGCCGGGCACCGACTTCCTGGCGAGCCTCCAGGACGCGGTGCGTACCACCTGGCCCAAGCCGAAGGCGCTCATCATCAACTTCCCGCACAACCCCACCACCGAGGTGGTCGAGCTCGATTTCTTCCGCGGCATCGTCGAGTTCGCGCGCGAGCACGAGTGCCTGGTGGTGCACGACCTCGCCTACGCCGACCTCTGCTTCGACGGCTACACGGCGCCTTCGTTCCTCCAGGTGCCGGGCGCCAAGGACATCGGGGTCGAGTTCTTCACCCTCACCAAGAGCTACAACATGCCGGGCTGGCGGGTCGGCTTCATGGTCGGGAACCGGGAGATCGTGGGGGCGCTGGCGCGCGTCAAGAGCTACCTCGACTACGGCATCTTCCAGCCCGTGCAGATCGCGGCGACGCACGCGCTCAACGGCCCGCAGCACTACGTGGACGAGATCCGCGAGACCTACCGCAAGCGCCGCAACGTCCTGTGCGACGGCCTCGATCGCCTCGGCTGGCACGTGCCGAAGCCCAAGGCGACGATGTTCGTGTGGGCCGAGATCCCCGACGCCTTCAAGGCCATGGGCTCGCTCGAGTTCTCGAAGCTTCTCCTGAAGGAGGCCAAGATCGCGGTCTCGCCCGGCATCGGGTTCGGCGAGCATGGCGACCACTACGTGCGCTTCGCGCTCATCGAGAACGAGCACCGCACCCGCCAGGCGGTGCGCGGCATCCGCCGCGCGCTCTCGGGCGGGCTCGCGCCCAGGGTCCGCGCCAGCGCCGGGTGAGCGTGCCGGCACCGGTCAGGGCCGGGCTGATCGGCTTCGGGACGATCGGCACCGGCGTGGTGAAGGTGCTGCGCGCCCATCGCGCCGAGATCGCGCGGCGCGCGGGCCGGCCGATCGACGTGGTGGCGATCGCCGACCTCGACACCACGACCGACCGCGGCATCCCGGCCGCGCCGGCGCGGCTCACGAACGACGCGAACTCGGTGATCGAGGACCCCGACATCCCGATCGTCATCGAGCTGATCGGCGGCTACGAGCCCGCCCGCCGCTTCATCCTGGCCGCCATCCGCGCCGGCAAGGACGTGGTCACCGCCAACAAAGCGCTCCTCGCCGTGCACGGCGAGGAGATCGTCGCGGCGGCGGAGAAGCACGGCGTCCGCCTCGCCTTCGAGGCGAGCGTCGGCGGCGGCATTCCCATCCTGCGCACGCTGAAGGAGGGGCTGGCGGGCGACCGCACCGTCGCCGTGTACGGCATCGTCAACGGCACCTGCAACCACATCCTCACCACCATGACGCGCGAGGGCCGGGGCTTCGCGGACGTGCTCGCGGAGGCGCAGCGCCTGGGGCTCGCCGAGGCCGACCCCTCGACCGACATCGACGGCATCGACTCGGCGCACAAGCTGACGCTGCTCACGACGCTCGCCTTCGGCGTGCTACCGCGCTTCGAGCACGTCCCGACCGAGGGCATCCGCCACGTCGAGGCCGTCGACATCGCCTTCGCGCGCGAGCTCGGCTACACGATCAAGCTCCTCGCCATCGCGCGCGACGGCCGCGACGCGGTCGAGGCGCACGTCCGGCCCACCATGATCCCGAACGGTCACCTGCTGGCCGACGTGGGCGGCAACTTCAACGCCATCTTCGTGCGCGGCGCGGCGCTCGGGCCGACCATGTACTACGGCCAGGGCGCGGGGGCGCTGCCCACCGCGACCGCGGTGATCGCCGACCTGATCGCCGCCGCGCGCGACCGGGCAGTCGGGGCGGGCGTGCGCGTGCCGCCCTGGGGCGTGCCGCAGCGGACGCTCCGCCGCCTCCCCATCCGCCCGCTCGCGGCGCTGGAGGGCGAGTACTACCTGCGCGTCATGGCGCTCGATCGGCCGGGCGTGCTGGCCCGCATCGCGGGCA
Organism: Deltaproteobacteria bacterium; assembly: GCA_005879795.1. Classification (NCBI taxonomy): domain Bacteria; kingdom Pseudomonadati; phylum Myxococcota; class Myxococcia; species Deltaproteobacteria bacterium. The sequence continues at coordinate 11,051 of VBKJ01000220.1, read as the reverse complement.
TCCTGGGAAAGTGCGACATCAGCATCGCGTCGGTGATCCAGAAGGAGCGCCGCGCGGGCACCACGGTCCCGATCGTCCTCCGCACGCATCACGCCCGCGAGCCCAACCTGGCTCGCGCGCTCAAGGCGATCGGGGGGCTCTCCGTGGTCCGGGGCCGCCCGGTCTCGATCCGCATCGAGGAGCAGCTCGGGTGAGCTCGGGGGCCGCGCCGCGCCGCCATCCTGGCACCCCGGGACGGGAACGGTGTAAGAGGGCGCGAGGGAGTCCGCGATGAGCTACGAGATCCGCGCCATGTCCTTTGCAGAGATCATGGATGCCGGGTTCCGCATCGTCAGCCGCCACTTCGGGCTTATCCTCGGCATCTCGGCGGCGCTCTACGTGCCGGTCGCGATCCTGGTCGCTCTGATCACGCCGCACCTCGCGCCGGGAAGAATCGCGTGGGCCACCATGGGCGCGGGACGCCTCGGCTTCGTGATCGGCCTCGGGCTCTACACGATCATCGTGTCGCCGATCGTGTCGGCGGGCGTCACGTTCGCGATCGGCGAGATCTACCTCGGCCGGAGCGTCTCGGTCGGGCAGTCGCTACGCGCGGGCACTTCCATGCTGCTCCCGATCATCGGCACGTCGCTCCTCAACTTCATCTGCGTGGCGCTCGGCTTCGTCCTGCTGGTGATCCCGGGCGTGTACCTGATGCTCTCCTTCCTCCTGCTCTGGCAGGTCATGGTGCTCGAGCGGCGGTACGGCTTCGCGGCGATGGGACGGAGCCGCGAGCTGATGCGCGGGAGCCTGCTCCGCGGTCTCGGGATCCTCCTGGCCGGGCGCATCATCGTGATCGTCGTCGAGGGCGGCACCCGCTTCGTCGTCGGACACGTTCCGCTGCTCGGACCGATCGGGGAAGGGATCGCGAACTCGGCCGGCGCCGCCTACGTCGCGGCCGTCGCGGTGATCCTCTACTTCGACATCCGCTGCCGCAAGGAGGCGTTCGACCTGGAGCATCTCGCGCGCCTCGTCGCGGGTCCCGAGGGACCGGCCGAGGTCCCGTGACCGCGCTGCCCGCGCCGCCGGACGAGCAGGCCCGGGCCCTGGCCGTCACGATCCTCAAGCGAAGCGAGTTCGCGCTCTGGCACGACACGCCGTGGGTCGTCTCCCTCTTCAGGTGGCTGTCCGGGCTCTGGGAGACCGACCCCGTGCTCTACTGGGCGATGCTGGTGGGCCTGACCGCGGTCGCGCTCCTGCTGCTCGCGCACGTCGCCTGGGCCGTCCGCCGCGCGCTCGCGGTTCCCGCTTCGGCCCGGCCGCGGCGTCCGGACGCCGGTTCGCCGCCGTTCCTCGAGCAGGCGGACGCGCTCGCCCGCCGGGGCATGTTCCTCGAGGCGGCGCGCCGGGTCCAGCTCGCCGCCCTCGAGCTCCTCCTCCGCGCCCGCGTGCTCGAGCTCGGGCGCTCGGATCCCAACCGGACCCTCCGGCGCCGGCTCCGGGACGCGGCGCTGCCGGAGGCGGAGCGTGGCGACTTCCTCGCGCTCGTCGACCGGCTGGAGGAGCGCTGGTTCCGGGACCGGAGCGAGGACCGCGAGCTCTACGACCGCTGGCGGTCGCTGCACGCGCGCCTCGGGACGGTGCTGAAGCCGGCATGAGGCGGAGCGGGCTCATCGCGCTCGCCGCGGCCTGCGCGCTGCTCGTGCTCGTCGGCATGCTCTACCCGGACGAGAAGCGCGCCGAGCTGTCGCGCGACACCTTCGGCACGGGTCCGTGGGGCTACCGCGCCGTCTTCGACCTGCTCAGCGAGCTCGGCTTCCCGGTCGCGCGCACCCACGAGCCGCCCGAGGACCTGCCCCCGGACGCGACCATCTGGTGGATCGAGCCGGCCGGCCTGTGCCGGGCCCGCGACGGGAAGCCCGTCGCCCGGGCCGGCTGGCGCGCGGAGCCGTGGGTCAGAGCCGGCGGGACGGCCGTGCTCTTCCTCTCCGCCGGCGCGCGGGAGCACGCCGAGTGCCCGCTCCTCGAGGGCGTGGCCCTGCCTCCGCGCGTCGCCGTCACGCCGGCCGCCGCCCGGCGGGAGCGCGCGGCGACGGCGCACCAGGTGACCGGCGACGTGCTGGCGCGGCCACGGACGCTCGAGCTGCAGAGCCTCCTCGCCTTCGCGGCCGCGGGTGACTGGCGGGTCCGCGCGCTCAGCGCGGAGCGCCCGCTCGTGCTCGAGCGCCCGCTCGGTGCCGGGCGCATCGTCGCCGTGGCGGATGCCACCATGCTCCGCAACGAGTGGCTCGACCGCCGGGACGCGGCGCCGCTCGTGGTCGACCTCGTGCACGCGTTCGGCGCGCCGCAGTTCCACCAGGGCGAGCAGGGCCGGCGCGCGCGGCGAAGCGCGGCGGCGTACCTCGCGACCTCGCCCGCACTGCTCGTGTTCTGCGGGCTCGCGCTCACCGGCGTGCTCTTCGCCTGGCAGGGAAGCCTGGTGCCGCCGCGCGCGCTCCCCGGCCCGGACACCGCCGAGCCCGGGCTCGACGCGTTCGTCGACTCGCTGGCGGCGCTCTACGCCGGCACGCGCGACCACCCGCGCGTGCTCGCCCGCTACCGCGAGCTCACCGCGGCGCGGCTCCGCCGCCACTTCGGCATGCCGCCCGAGACGCCGGTCGCCGTCCTGGCCGAGCGGCTCGCGCCTGACCGCCGCCTCGCGCCGAGTGCGCTTCGCCTGCTCGTGGAAGGGGCCCCGGTGGCGGGAGAGCGCGACCTTCGCGATGCGGTGTGCGCGCTCGACGCGCTGGTCCAGGAGGCGAGCGCGTGATCGGCAGCCGGCCCGTGGACGTCGCGGCGATCGCCGAGCGCTACCGCGCGCTCGGCGCGGCGGTGGGCGGCGTGATCGTCGGGCAGGAGTCGGCGGTCCGCCTCGCTTTCATCACGCTCCTCTGCTCGGGCCACAGCCTCATCGAGGGCGTGCCGGGTGTGGCGAAGACCCTCCTCGTGCAAGCGCTCGCGGCCGCGGTCGACGTGCGCTTCGGGCGGGTGCAGTTCACGCCCGACCTGATGCCGAGCGACATCATCGGGACCTCGATCCTCGACCCGCGCGCGGGCGACGCACGCTTCCGGCCCGGGCCGCTGTTCACCGACCTCCTGCTCGCGGACGAGATCAACCGCGCCTCCGCCAAGACCCAGGCCGCGCTCCTCGAGGCGATGCAGGAGCGCGCCGCGACCGTCGACGGAACGCGGCATCCGCTTGGCCCGCACTTCGCCGTGTTCGCGACCCAGAACCCGGTCGAGCAGGAGGGGACCTATCCGCTCCCCGAGGCGGAGCTCGACCGCTTCCTCTTCAAGATCGTGATCGACTACCCGAGCGCCGAGGAGGAGGCCGCGATCCTCGCCCGGCATCACGCGGCGGACCGTCCGCCGAGCTCGGTGGGCCGCGTGCTCCGCACCGACGACCTCGAGCACGCGCGCGAGGTCGTGCGCGGCGTCGTCGTCCAGGACGACGTCGTGGCCTACGTCGCGGCCCTGGTGCGGGCGACGCGCCAGGACCTCCACTTCGCGCTCGGCGCCTCGCCGCGCGCCGGGGTGATGCTGCTGCGCGCGGCGAAGGCCACCGCAGCGCTCGAGGGGCGCGACTACGTGCTGCCCGAGGACGTGCAGGCGATGCTGGCGCCCACCCTCCGCCATCGCGTGCAGCTCGACCCCGCGGCCGAGGTCGAGGGCCTGGTCCCCGACAAGGCCCTCGAGGGAACGCTGCGCAGCGTGGCGGTCCCGCGGTGAGGGTCGGACCGGGCCGGAGGCTCGTGAGGGCGGCGGCGGCGTGGACCGCCGCCGCGATGGCCGCCGTCGTGTGGCCCGCGCTCTGGCCCGCGCTCGCCGGCGGCCTCGCCCTGCTCGGCGCGCTCGCCGGGTGGGACCTGGTGCTGCTGCGCCGGCGCCCGCCGCTCCGTCTCGAGCGGCGTCTCCCCGGGCGTGCCTTCGTCGGCCGCGAGGCCGAGATCGGCCTCACGGTGGCCAACGCGGCGCGCGAGCCGGTCGCGGTGGAGGTGTTGGACGAGGTCCCGCCGGACCTGGCGGCCGAGGAGCCGCGCTTCGCGGGCGTGCTCGTCCCTCCCGGGGCGAACGTGACGCTCCGCTACCCGATCCGCCCGTCCGTGCGGGGTGATCGCCGGCTCGGGCCGGCGATCGCGCTCGAGGGCTCGCCGCTCGGGCTGCTGCGCCGCCGCACCACCGCCGGCGCGGACGCGGTGCTGCCGGTCCATCCGGACGCCACCCGCTACCTGCGCCCCGAGGCGCTCGCCCCCAAGCGCGTGCTGGCGGCCATCGGCGTCCGCCCGTCCCGGCGGCGCGGTGAGGGCATGGAGTTCGAGTCGCTGCGCGACTGGGTCCCGGGGGACGACCCGCGCCGGATCGACTGGGCGGCGACGGCCCGCCGGGGCCGCGTGGTCACGCGCCTCTACCAGCGCGAGCGCAACCACACGGTGCTGATCGCCCTCGACACGAGCCGGCTCATGGGCGGACGGGCCGGCGCGCGCACCAAGCTCGACCACGCCGTCGACGGTGCGCTGGCGCTGGTGTACGCGGCGCTCACCGCGGGCGACCGCGTCGGCATGGTGGTCTTCGACCGCGAGGTGCGCGGGCACCTGCGGCCGCGCGCGCATCGGAGGGCGCTCGGCCTGTTCGTCGAGCTGCTGCGCGCCGCCGAGGCGCACACGGTGGAGGCCGACTATCGCGCGCTCGTGCGCGAGGTGACGGCGCGCCAGCGCCGCAGGGCGCTCGTCGTCGTGCTCACCGACTTCGTGGAGGTCGATGCGGCGTCCGTCATCGCGCCGCTCGTCCTGCTGGCCCGGCGCCACCGGGTCCTGCTGGTCGCGATCCGGGACCGCGCCTACGAGGCGCTGGCGCTCGGCGGCGGCGGTCCGCTCGGGCTCTACCGCCGAATCGTCCTCGACGATCTGCTGCGCGAGCGGGACGCGGCGCTTGGACGGCTGCGCCGGGGTGGGCTCGAGACCGTCGACGTGCTGCCCGAGGCGATCACGGCGCAGGTCCTGAACCTCTACCTGGCGATCCGCCACGGTCCGGAGCCATGAGCTCGCCGAGCCACGCGGCGTCGACCGGCACGCGGCGGGAGAAGCGCCGAACCGCGAGGAGCGCCGCCACGAGCCCGGCGGCGAAGGCGGCGGCGATTCCCAGGCGGGGCGCGGTGCCGAGCGTCGACTCGCGGACGAAGCTCTCGGCGAGGGCGGCGAGGGCGAAGAGCGGGATCGCGCCCGCGAAGAGGAGGAGGGCGGGGTTCACCGCCTCGCGCAGGGCCCGGCGCCGGCCCTGCCGTCCCGGCGCGGCGACGGCGCCGCCGAGGCAGAGCCCCGCGGCGGCGCAGAGCGTGATCGCGGTCAGCTCGGGGATGCCGTGGGGCAGGATCCAGGCGAGGAAGTCGAGGGGGAGGGGGTCGCGGAAGAAGATCGCGGCGAAGGCCCCGAGCAGGATCCCGTTGTAGAGATGCAGGAGCACGGTCGGCACACCCGCGAGCATCCCGGTCGCGAAGGCGAGCAGCCCGACGCGCGTGTTGTGGGCGAAGAGCGCGGAGCCGAAGAAGGCGTTGATCGTCGCCGGCACGGCGCTGCGGCCCAGGAAGTCGGCCCGCGCCGCCGGCGAGGCGATCAGCTGGTCGACCCGGTCGGGTGTGTAGCCGCATCCCGCGGGCATGAAGGCGTGCAGCGACTGCGGATCCCGCCAGGCGAGCGCGCCGCCGAGCGTGATGCCGGCGAGCAGCAGCGTCCAGGCGAGGGCCTGGACGCGCCACGTCCGGCCGAGCGCGTCGGGGAGCCGCTCGAAAACGAACGTGCGCAGCGAGCGCTCCGAGGCGGGCGGCACGTAGAGGAAGGAGTAGGCGCGGACGCAGAGCGCGTTCAGGTAGCGGATCTCCGCGGGGTCGTCGTCGCGCTCGCGCAGGCGCGCCAGCCGCGCGGTGTGGGCGCGATAGCGCCGGCCGAGCTCGCCGAGCTCGTCGAAGGGGAGGCCTCCCGCGCGCAGGCGCTCGCAGCGGTCGAGCAGCGCCTCGAAGCGCTCGGTCGCGCGGCGGGCATCGTCCGAGGGCGGCGTGGCTGACAAGGCGCCACACGAGACCATCGCGGGCGAGGCCGGTCAAGTCGTGCGCGCGCCCGAGCAGGTGGCGCTCTACCTCCCGGTGGCGGGCCCGACCAGCCGGATGCTGGCCTACGCCATCGACTACCTGGTGGTCCTGGTCCTGCAGATCGCGACGCTCGTTCTGCTCGTGCTGGCGGCGCCCTTCGTCGGGCGCACGTTCCTCAACGCATTCGAGACCGCGCGCAAGCATCCGGAGAGCGTCGAGGGGCTCGTGCTCAGCTTCTTCGGGCTCTTCCTGGTGATCCAGCTGGTGATCGAGTGGGGCTACTTCGTCTTCTGCGAGATGACGACGGGCGGGCGCTCGCTCGGCAAGGCGCTGGTCGGCCTCCGCGTCGTGCGCGACGGCGGGTTCCCGATTTCGCTCAGGGAATCTCTCGTGCGCAATCTGCTGCGCCTGGTGGATGTCCTGCCCTGGTACTACACCGTGGGTCTGGTCAGCATCGTGCTCTCGCGCGACGGCAAGCGCCTGGGCGACCTCGCCGCGGGCACGATCGTCGTGCGCCTCGACCGGCCCGAGCTCGCGGCGCCTCTGCCCGACACGCCCCCCGACGCGAGCGGGGGGTTCCGCTTCGAGCGGAGCCAGATCGCCCGTCTCGGGCCGAACGAGCTCGCGCTGCTGCGCCAGACGCTGCGCCGGCTCGCCGCGCTCCCGCCCGAGCGCGCCGCCGAGGTCCTCGAGCGGGCGGTCGCCGTGCTGAGCGCGCGGATCGGCCACGGCCCGGTCGCGGCGGAGGAGCGCGAGGCCTTCCTACGCGCGCTGCTGCACGCCGCGCGCGTCCGGTGACGCAGGGCCCGCCCCGCCTCGCTGGCAACCGAGCCGGGTTTGATAATACTATCGCGACTGAGCCCGACGATGATCGCGTGTCGCAACCCCGCCCGGGAGTGCCCGACGTGAGCGTCGCCCGCGTCTGGGGCGGCCTGATCGAGCACTATCGCGACCGCCTCCCGGTCAGGCCCGCCGACAGGGTCGTCACGCTGAACGAGGGCAACACGCCCCTCGTGCGCGCCGACCGCCTGGCGGCCGTCGTGGCGCCCGGCATCGAGCTGTACTTGAAGTGCGAGGGCCAGAACCCGACCGGCTCGTTCAAGGACCGCGGCATGACGGTCGCGGTCACGAGAGCCCTCGCCGAGGGCGCCGAGGCGGTCATCTGCGCGTCCACCGGGAACACCTCGGCCTCCGCCGCCGCCTACGCGGCGCGCGCCGGCATCCGCGCCTACGTGGTCGTGCCGCAGGGCAAGATCGCGCTCGGCAAGCTCTCCCAGGCCGTCATGCACGGCGCGCGGGTGATCCAGATCGACGGCAACTTCGACCAGGCGCTGCGCCTGGTGCGCGACGTGAAGGAGCGCTACCCGACGCGCCTCGCGCTCGTGAACTCGGTCAACCCGCATCGCATCGAGGGGCAGAAGACGGCCGCCTTCGAGATCTGCGACGCGCTCGGCCGCGCGCCCGACTACCACCTCCTGCCGGTCGGCAATGCGGGCAACATCACCGCCTACTGGAAGGGCTACACCGAGTACAGGGCGACCGGCGTGACCGACCGGCTGCCGCGCATGATGGGCTTCGAGGCGGCGGGCGCGGCGCCCATCGTCCATGGGCGGGTGATCGACGAGCCGCGGACGGTGGCGACCGCGATCCGCATCGGCAACCCGGCGAGCTGGAAGGCCGCCGAGGCGGCGCGCGACGAGTCCGGCGGCGCGATCGAGGCGATCAGCGACGAGGACATCCTGGCCGCGTACCGCCTGCTTGCACGCACCGAGGGCGTGTTCGCCGAGCCGGCGTCGGCGATCTCGTTCGCCGGGGCGCTCCGGCTCGGGGCGAGCGGGCGCCTCAGGCCGCGCGACGTCCTCGTCCTCACCCTGACCGGGCACGGCCTCAAGGACCCCGACACGGCGATCGCCAACTCCGAGGCGGCGGTCTCCATTCCCCCCGAACCGGGGCGGCTGGCCGCCGTGCTGGAGCTGGACTGAGGGCATGAAGTACGTGGTGCTCCAGGGCGACGGGATGGCCGACGAGCCGATCGCGGGGCTCGGCGGGAAGACGCCGCTCGACTACGCGCGCACCCCGAACCTCGACCGCATGGCCTCGCGCGGCATCCTCGGGCTCACGCGCACGATCCCGCGCGGGCTCCCGCCGGGGAGCGACGTCGGCACGATGTCGATCCTCGGCTACGATCCGGCACGCTATCACACCGGCCGCTCGCCCATCGAGGCGGCGAGCATGGGGGTCGAGCTCGGTCCCGACGACGTCGCTTTCCGCTGCAACCTGGTGACGCTCGAGACGCTCGAGGGCGGGACGGAGATCATGCGCGACTTCGCTGCCGGTCATCCGCCGACGGACGAGGCGGCGGAGATCGTGCGCGACATGAATCGGGCGCTCGGCCGCGACGGCCTCGAGTTCCACCCCGGCGTCAGCTACCGCCACCTCCTCGTGTGGCGCAAGGGCGAGGGGCGGATGCGCACCACGCCGCCGCACGACCTCTCCGACAAGCCGGTGGCCCGGCACTTCCCCGACGGCCCCGGGGCCGACGTGCTGCGCGACCTGATGGAGCGCTCGCGCCGCTTCCTGGCCGAGCACCCGGCCTGTCAGGCACGCGCGGCGCGCGGCGAGCGCGCGCCCACCTCGATCTGGCTCTGGGGGCAGGGCGGGCGCCCGCGGGTGCCGACGCTGCGCGAGCGCTTCGGCATCGAGGGCTCGGTCATCGCCGCCGTCGACCTGGTGAACGGCCTCGGCGTGCTCGCGGGGCTGCGCAAGATCGCCGTGCCGGGCGCCACCGGTTTCCTCGACACCAACTTCCGCGGCAAGGCGGAGTACGGGCTCCGCGCGCTCGCGGAGCGGGACTTCCTCTTCCTGCACGTGGAGGCGCCCGACGAGGGCGGTCACATGGGCGACGCGCAGAAGAAGGTCGAGGCGATCGAGAACGTGGACGAGAAGGTGGTGGGCCCGCTGCTCGAGGGCCTGCGCGCGTCGGGGAGCGAGTGGCGCATGCTGGTCATGCCCGATCACCCGACCCCCTGCGCGCTCAAGACGCACACCGACGACCCGGTGCCGTTCGTCGTCTACATCTCGAGCGACGAGCAGAAGCCGCGCGGCCTCTCCCGCGGCTACAACGAGCGCGATGCGCGCGAGCACGGCATCTTCATCCCCGAGGCACACACGCTGCTCGAGCGGCTGCTGCGCCGCTGACCCGCGCGGCAAGGCTTTCCGGCATGGAGCGCAACCTCGCCATGGAGCTGGTGCGGGTGACCGAGGCGGCGGCGCTCGCCTCGGCGCGGCTCATGGGCCGCGGCGACGAGATGGCGGCGGACATCGCGGCGATCGAGGCCATGCGCAAGGCCTTCGACGCGATCGCGATCGACGGCACGGTGGTGATCGGCGAGGGCGCCGAGGACGCCATGCCGAAGCTCTACGTGGGCGAGAAGGTGGGGACGCGCCAGGGCCCCGCGACCGACGTGGCGCTCGACGCCCTCGAGGGCGCCGCCATCTGCGCCGCGGGCGGCTACAACGCGCTCTCAGTGATCGCGATCGCCGAGCACGGCACCTTCCTGCGCGTGCCCGACACCTACATGGACAAGATCGCCTGCGGCCCGGAAGGGCGGGGCACGGTCGACCTCGACCGGCGGCCACGCGACAACCTGAGGACGCTCGCCGACGCGAAGGGCGTCTACGTCGAGGATCTGACCGTCGCCATCCTGGACCGCCCGCGCCACAACGCGCTCATCGAGGAGGTCCGCCGGGCGGGCGCGCGCATCAAGCTGATCACCAGCGGCGACGTGTCCGCGGCCCTCGCCACCACCCGGCCCGACACCGGGATCGACATCCTGATGGGGGTGGGCGGCGCGCCGCAGGGCGTCCTCGCGGCGGCCTTCCTCCTCTGCGTCGGGGGCGAGATGCAGGCGCGGCTCAAGCCGCGCAACGAGCACGAGGCGGGCGAGCTGCGCAAGCTCGGCCTCTTCGACCTGCAGCGGAAGTACCGCCTCGAGGAGCTGGCGTCGGGCTCGGTCATGGGGGCCGCCACCGGCATCACGCCCGGCGACTACCTCGCCGGCGTCCGCTATGTGAAGGGCGGCGCGGTCACCAACTCGGTCGTCATGCGCTCGGCGACACGCACCGTGCGCTTCATCGAGGCGCACCACCGCTTCGACCGGACGCCGGCGTACTGAGGGGGCAGGTGATCGTCGAGGCGCACCACCGCTCCGACCGGGCGCCGAAGTAGTCGCGTCGGCTCAGACCCAGACGCGACCGAGGTCGATCTCGAGATCGGGGAAGAGCGCGGTCCGCACTCTCGCCCCGCCTTCATGCTTCCCGACGAGCCGGTACCCTGCACCCTCGAGCTCGTACACCTCGAGAACGCGGACCTCGGGATCGAGGATCCAGTACCGGTGGATGCCGTAGCGAGCGTAGAGCGCGGCCTTCGCGACGCGATCTCGTCGATCGGACCAAGGGGAGAGGATCTCGACAGCGAGGTCCGGCGGGCCCTCTATCGCGCGCGCGGTGATGATCGACTCGCGGCCTCCGCCGATGAAAATCAGGTCCGGTTGCACCACGGAGGTGGGCGCCAGAATCACGTCGATGGGGGCGCAGTAGACGCTCCCGAGCCCACGTTCCCGGACGTGGCCGTGCAGGACCCACAAGAGGTTTCGCGAGACGCCCTGGTGCCGGGGCGCCGGCGCGGGGCTCACCTCCAGCTCCCCGTCGAGGATCTCATAGCGCCGGCCGTCATCCGGCAGACCCACGTAGTCCTCGTACGTGAGCTTGATCGGACCGGGGGGGATCCGGTCGGGTACCCGGCTCATGCCTTCCCTCTACCAGCCGCCCTGCCGCGACGACAACCACACCACGACAGAGGTGCCCGCGGTGCGGGGCTCACGCCAGATGTGCCCTCTGCATTGGATCGGAAACCGAGCCTCGTGTCTGAGGAGAGAGGCGGCCGGCCCCGATC
>VBKJ01000219.1 GCA_005879795.1 Deltaproteobacteria bacterium | reverse complement strand
GGATCGCCTCGGTGTAGCTGTTGATGATCTCCTTCTTCACCGCGACGACCAGCACCTCCATCTTGTTGCCGTCCTCGATCCAGTCGATCACCTGGTAGTCGAGGTTGACGTTGTCGAGCGAATCCGGGATCAGGTGGCTCGCCTCGGCCAGGACGGCGGCGTCGACCGCCGCGCCCGTCTGCCCGGGCAGGATGACCTTCTTCACGATCACCGCGGGACCCGGGACCGCGGTGATTACCTGCTCGGCCTTGGCCCCGGTCTCTCGAACCAGCTTGCGGACGGTCTCGACCACAGGGCCCTCGTCCTGGATGACGTTCGACTGGACGACGGTGGGCGGCAGCGCGCCCACGCCGAGCGCGCTGAGACGCGGCCCCCCGGCCCCCTGCTGCACCTCGGCGAGCTTGACGCTGCTCGAGCCGATGTCGAGGACCAGGAAGCCCGCCTGGCGGCGGAACGGGTTCTTGAGCTTCGCGCCCAGGATCCGCTTGACGAGCGAATGACGGCTCAGACCATCTGCGAGCGCCAAGGGATCGTCCTCCTCATCTCATCCCACCCACGGCTCACCCTGGCGGCGAGGTGGTCTAACACGCAGAAATGCGGCAAGAAACCCGTATCGAGTATGCGCGCCAGTGACCGGGTTGTCAAAGCATGATCGCTCAAAGTTCCCCTCGCGACTTCCTCTTCGATGCAACCCACGTGCCCCACCGAACGCTGTCGGGCTCCAGAAACGAGAAGACCCGGTCGCGTCTTCGCAAACCGGGTCTCCCCGTGTGCAGAAAGGAGGGGCTGGAGGGCCAAAGTGCAAGCTCGGTGCCACGGGAGACGGCGCCGAAACCCGTCCACCGGCGGGGCGATGGCCCGTGCCCGCGGCAACGCCGCGTTCATTTTCTGTCTGCCGAGACGAAATCGTGACACACTTGGAGGCGATGCACGGCCTGGTCGCCGTCGCGCCGCTGCCACCCGTGCCGCGGCACGACCTCCTCACCTACCGCGTCCCCGAGCCGCTGCGTGAGCGCGTCCGCCCGGGCGTGCGCGTGCGGGTGCCCCTCGGCCGCCAGACGCGCACCGGGGTGGTCGCGGCCTTCGCCGGGGCCCTGCCGCCCGGCGAGCTGCGCAGCATCGTGGACGTGCTCGACGTGGACCCGTTCCTGCCTGCCGACCTGCTCGAACTCTGCCGCTGGACGGCGCGCTACTACCTCGCCTCGCTCGCCGAGGTGATCGCGACGATCGTGCCGGCCTCCGTCCCGCGACCTGCCGAGGAGCGTGCGCTCCGCCTCGTCCGCCGCCTCTCCGCCGACGAGCAGGCGGCGCTCGCGCGCCGCGCGCCCGCCCGCGCGCGCGCCTACCACGCGCTCGCCGCCGCCCCGGGCGCCGAGCTGACCGTCGCGGCCGCGCGCGCGGCCGGCGTCGGCGCCGCTCAGCTCGGCGCGCTGGTGGCCGCCGGGCTCGCCGAGCCGGTCGTGCGCGCGCGCACCGCGGCGGCCGCGCCCCGGGCCGCGCCCCGCCCCGCTCTCACTCGGGCGCAGGACGCGGCGGTCTCCGCGATCGCGCAGGCGCTGGCAGGCGAGCAGCACGTCTCCTTCCTCCTCCACGGCATCACCGGCAGCGGCAAGACCGAGGTCTTCCTCGCCGCCGCCGAGGCGGCGCTCGCCACGGATCGCGACGTCATCCTGCTCGTACCGGAGATCGCGCTCACCCACCAGCTCCTCGAGCGCGTGCGCGGACGCTTCGGGGGCGAGGTGGCGGTCCTGCACAGCGGACTCGGGCCACGCGAGCGCTGGAGCGAGTGGCGGCGTATCCTCTCCGGCCGTGCGCGCGTCGTCGTCGGCGCGCGCTCGGCGGTCTTCGCGCCGGTCCGGCGACCGGGCCTCGTGGTCGTGGACGAGGAGCACGACGCGGCCTACAAGCAGGAGGAGGGGCTGCGCTACAATGCGCGCGACCTGGCCGTGGTGCGCGCCCGCCTCGCCGGCGCGGTGGCCGTGCTCGCTTCCGCCACCCCCTCGGCCGAGAGCTATCAGGCCGCGCTCGACGCCCGGCACCGCCTGCTCACGCTGCCCGAGCGGCCGACCGCGCACCCTCTGCCGGCGGTGGAGGTCGTCGACCTGCGCGTCCGAGCCCACGACCGCACGGGCCCGCGCCTGGTATCCGAGGATCTCCGCCGCGCGCTCGAGGCGAACCTCGGCGCCGGCCGACAGACGCTCGTCTTTCTCAACCGCCGCGGCTTCGCGGTCTACCTGCAATGTGCCGGCTGCGGCGCCGCCCTCGACTGCCCGCTATGCAGCGTGACGCTCACCTGGCACCGCGCGGCCGGGGCGCTCATCTGCCACCACTGCCGCCACACGCGCCGGCCACCCGCCGCCTGCCCGGGGTGCGGCGCCGGCGCCCTCGAGGCGTTCGGGGTGGGGACGGAGCAGATCGAGGCCGCGCTGCGCGCGTGCTACCCGCTGGCGGTCGTCGACCGCCTCGACCGAGACGCCGCGCAGCGGCCCGGCGCCCAGCGCCGCATCCTGCGCGACTGGCGCGCGGGCACCACCGACATCCTGGTCGGCACGCAGATGGTGAGCAAGGGGCACGACGTACCCGGCGTGACTCTGGTCGCCGTCCTGCTCGCCGACCTGTCGCTCAACGTACCCGACTTCCGCGCCGCCGAGCGCACGTTCCAGCTCCTCGTACAGGTGGCCGGCCGCGCCGGCCGTGGCGACGCCCCGGGGCGTGTGGTGGTGCAGACCTTCCGTCCCGAGCACCCGAGCATGGTGGCCGCCGCGCGCCACGACTACGCGGGCTTCATGGCGCGCGAGCTCGACCGCCGCCGGACGCTCGGCTATCCGCCCTTCGGGCGCCTCATCAACCTCCGGCTCGACGGCCGCGACGGCGCCGCCGTCGAGCGCGCCGCGCGCGAGCTGGCCGGGCGCATGCGCCGGCGCGCGCGCGACCTGGGCCTCGACGAGGCGAGCGTGGTCGGCCCCGCACCGCCGCCGCTCGAGCGCGTGCGCGGACGCTGGCGCTGGCAGATTCTCCTGCGCAGCCGCGACGTGCGCGCGCTCCGCGCCCTCGCCGGCACCGCGCGCGGGGAGCTGCCGAGCGCGCCGCGCGCGCCGGTACGCCTCGTAATTGATGTGGATCCATACAGCATGTTATAGATTCGCTCACCCGCCGCTTCCGCATGGCGCTCCGCCAGATACTCGAGTATCCGAATCCGCTGCTCAAGAAGCGGGCGGCCCCGGTCGCCGACATCAGCGGCGAGGTGGTCACGCTGGTCGACGACCTGGCCGAGACGATGTACGCTGCGCCCGGCGTCGGCTTGGCCGCCACGCAGGTGGGCGTCGGCCAGCGCGTCATCGTGCTCGACGTCCACGGCGAGGACGAGGCGCCCGGGAAACGGCTCTTGAAGCTCATCAACCCCGAGATCGCCGAGCGCGAGGGCGAGGTGGTGTGGGAGGAGGGCTGCCTGTCGGTCCCCGGACTCACCGCGCCCGTCAAGCGCGCCCGCCGCGTACTGGTTCGGGCGTGGACACCCGAGGAGCGCGAGGTCCAGGTCGAGGCCGAGGAGCTGCTCGCGGTCGCGCTGCAGCACGAGATCGACCACCTCGACGGGCGGCTCTTCCTCGACCGGCTGTCGCGGCTCAAGCGCGACCTTTACCGCGCGCGCCAGCGCAAGCTCGAGCGCCAGGGGCGGAAGAGCGGCGGCGCGCGCCCGCTCCTCATCTGACCAGCGGCTGGCGCATCGTGTTCATGGGCACGCCCGCCTTCGCGTGCCCGATCCTGAACGCGCTCCTCGCGCGCACCGATCCGGTGATAGGCGTCATCTGTCAGCCCGATCGCCCGCGCGGCCGCGGGCTCGGCGTGGCGGCCCCGGAGGTGAAGCGCCTGGCCGCGGCCCGCGCCCTCCCCGTGCTGCAGCCGGAGCGCTTGCGGGACGCCGCCTTTCAGGATGCGCTCCGCGCTCTCGCGCCCGATCTCGTCGTGGTAGCCGCCTACGGGAAGATCCTGCCGCGCGCCGTCCTCGACCTCCCGCCCCGTGGCTGCATCAACGTCCACGCCTCGCTCCTGCCCCGCCACCGCGGCGCAGCGCCGATCGCATGGTCCATCCTGGCGGGCGACGCCGTCACTGGCGTCACCATCATGGCGATGAACGAGGAGATGGACGCGGGCGACATCCTCCTCCAGCGCGAGACCCCGATCGCGCCCGACGACACCGGCGGCACGCTCGGCGAGCGGCTCGCCCGCCTCGGCGCCGCCGCCATCGGCGAGGCGATCGACGGCCTCAAGGCCGGCACGCTGCGACCGGTACCGCAGCCCGCCGCCGGCGTCACCTTCGCGCCCCGCATCGAGCGCGAGCACTGCCGCCTGGACTGGCGCCGCCCGGCGGTCGAGCTCGAGCGCCAGGTGCGAGCGCTCGCTCCCGAGCCGTCGGCCTTCACCACGCTCGAGGGGAAGCTCCTCAAGGTGCACCGGGCCGCGCTCGCGGCCGGCACCGCGCCCGCCGGCCGCGTGGTCGCGGCCGGGGCGGACGGCATCGTGGTGGCGGCAGGCGCCGGCGCGCTCCGCCTGCTCGAGGTCCAGCTCGAAGGGCGACGGCGGCTCTCCGCGGCGGAGTTCCTGGCCGGGCACCCGCTCGCTCCGGGCACATGCCTCGCCGCGAGATAGGCGTCCGTGCCGGCGGTCCCTGACTGCGGCTGGATTCCAGCGCCTGCCTCCGCTAGACCGAGCGCGTGACGGCCATCGCGGCCTCCATCCTCTCCGCCGACTTCGGGCGGCTCGGCGAGGAGGTGCGCGCGGTCACCGCGGCCGGTGCCGACTGGATCCATGTCGACGTCATGGACGGCCGCTTCGTACCGCCCATCACCATCGGTCCCCTGGTGGTGGAGGCGATTCGCCGAGCCACCCACCTGCCCCTCGACGTGCACCTGATGATCGAGACGCCGGAGAAGCAGGTCGCGGCGTTCGTGCGCGCCGGCACCGACCGCCTCACGGTGCACGTCGAGGCGGCGACCGACGTGGCGGCCACCGTGGCCGCCATCCGCGAGGCCGGCGCGCGCCCCGGGCTGGCGCTCAACCCGCCCACGCCCCTCGAGCACATCCGCCCGTTCACGGACCGGATCGACCTCCTCCTCGTGATGAGCGTCAACCCGGGCTGGGGCGGGCAACCGTTCGTCGAGGGATCGATGGAGAAGCTCGCCGCCGCGCGCCGCCTGCGCGGCGAGACCGGCGCCCGCTTCGTCATCGAGGTGGACGGGGGCATCAAGCCGCACAACGCCGCCGCGGCAGTTGTTGCGGGCGCGGACGTTCTGGTCGCCGGCTCCGCCATCTTCGGCTCGCCCGACTACGGCGCGACCATCCGCGCGCTGCGCGGCGGCTGAGGAGAAGGCGAAGAGACGGGCCGCCCGCCCTCCTGTTCGGTCTGAAAGGACCTAACGTCGAGGCCGGCCCGGACGGCGCTGGGCCTCGAATCGGGGCTGTCCGTCATGTGACGGCCGGTCCGCAGTTCTACCCTTCGCGACGCTCCCGCCCTGGGAGACCTGCTCACACCGAGACCAACCCCACCTCGCACGATCTCTCCCCGCTGCAGCGCCACCTCCTTTGGGCTCGCGCCCGCAACATGATAAACGGCTCCAAACGGGCTCATCGCCCGAAGCGAGGAGGCAGGATGAGGGGTGCTAGGGTGGTTGATCGTGGTGATGCACTTGGCCGTGATGGCTCTGAGGCCGGTTGGGTTGATCACCTCCGTGAGAATCCGTCAGACACTGGAAGCCGTGGACGGCAAGGTCTGAGGGCAGGACGCGGATATCGTCCAGGCGATAACGCCAGCCGATATCGTGGCGTCTACCGTGAGTTCAGCAATCGCGAACGGTAGTCCGCTCACCCATGGTCAGGTGGCCGCGCCTGACGCTCGCTGACACCGCCATCACGCTCGCACTCGCCCCGCGATCCAGCCCTTGGCCC
The DNA here is from genome assembly GCA_005879795.1 of Deltaproteobacteria bacterium. Taxonomy (NCBI): domain Bacteria; kingdom Pseudomonadati; phylum Myxococcota; class Myxococcia; species Deltaproteobacteria bacterium. Next base: position 11,539 of record VBKJ01000219.1, on the reverse strand, counting down.
TTCCCCCTGCACCTGCGGGCGCTGACGGCTCGTCGCCGGCTCCGCCATCTTCGAATCGGCGCGACCATCCGCGCACCGCGCGGCGGCTGAGGAGAAGGCCGGGGAGACGGGCCGCCCGCCCTCGTTGTCGGCCCGCCCCCTTGTCCGGCCATACGCCGCGGCTCAGCCGCCGCGGCCCTTTGGAGTCGCTGCCGGCTCGATCGTGATCTGATCCTTCAGCCGGTCGTAGAGCCGGTCGCCGATGCCCTTCACCTTGCGCAGATCCTCGGGCTTCTGGAACGGTGCCTCGCTGCGATACTCGATGATCGCGCGCGCCTTCGCCGGCCCGACGCCCGGCAGCTTTGCGAGCTCGTCCGCACCCGCCGAGTTGATGTTGACGCGTGCGCCCGCGGCTGGGGGCGCGGCACCGGCGGCGACGGCGCCGCGCCCCGTCCCGGCCAGCATGAGCCCGCAGAGGAGCCCCACCGCCACCGCTCTCGTGATCCGCTGCATCTCCACCTCCTTTGGCGCCCCTGCGGCGCCGCTCGCAGCCGGCCAAGGGCAAGCGACGTGCCAGACGACGCCCACGGCGGGACGGAGGGAATTCGCTGCCCGCGGGCGGAGCCGATACGTCCCGGCGCAACACCACGTCGCAGCCGCCGGCGGCGAGCTTTTCTTGCCGCAACGCCTGTGTTAAGCGGGCTCGCACGCGCTGGCCGGCCTTGCACGGGGTGTAGCTCAGCCTGGTAGAGCACTGCGTTCGGGACGCAGGAGCCGCTGGTTCAAATCCAGTCACCCCGACCATCTCGCCGGCCAGGCGCTCTGGCGCGAGGCAAACCGCAGGTGCGGGAGCTACATCGGTCGCTCGTCGGCGTGGCGCTCGCCGCCTCGCTCGGCGTAACGCTGGCGCGCGCGGAGACTGCGACCACCAAGGAGGGGGCCCACCTCCGCCAAGGGCCGAGCGCGAGCACCGAGCTGCTGGGCGAGCTGCCACCGCGGACCACGCTCGACGTGCTCGGCACGAGCGGCGGCTGGCGGCAGGTGCGCACGCCCGGGGGGGCGGTAGGGTACGTGTGGGCGGAGCATCTGGCCGAGGAAGCGAGACCGTCCGAGGCGCCGCGGCGGGCCAGCGAGGCGCCGAGCGCGGCGCCACGGAGCGTCTTCGACGAGCTGCATGACCTCCGCCAAGAGGTGAGCGCGCTCGCGGAGCGGCGGCCGCCCGCGAGCGCGGCGGATGTCGAGGGCGTCCGCCGGGAGCTCGAGCGGCTCGCGGCTGCGGAGCGAGACCTGGCGCGGCGCTTCGACGAGCGCTTCGTCGGAGCACCCGCGTCGGCGGATCCAGCACCGGACTGGTCGCTGTGGGCGGTGACGGGGCTCGTCGGCGCGGGCGCCGCGATCGGCCTCTTCGCAGGCCGGCTGTTGCAGCGCCGCCGCGACGGTGGCCAGCGGAGTCGGCTCCGGCTCTAGGAGTCCGTCCGAGACCGGCAGGCGAGCGCTGCAACGACTTCCGGACGCTGCGCGCCGGCACCGAGACCCCGCCTGGCGCTGCACAAAAAGTAGGCGGCGCCTGCAAACTGGGCAGGGGCGCTGTCGCCGTCGGCCGCTTTCCTATTGACCCCTCGCCGCGGGTCGTGGCACCACCATTGCTCAACCGTTTCTTCGAGCTCACGGGGGAGGACAATGGAAAGGAGGCAGCGATCCTTCGGTGCGAGGTGGTGGTGTGTCCGTGCGTCGCTCGCGTTCGCGGCCGTGCTCGCGCGCGGCTCGGTGGCATACGCGGACGAGGCTGCGAAGATCGACTCGGGCGACACCGCGTGGATGCTGACCTCGGCGGCGCTCGTCCTCATGATGACGGCGCCCGGGCTCGCGCTCTTCTACGGCGGGCTGGTGCGGAGCAAGAACGTCCTCAGCCTGCTGATGCAGAGCTTCATCATGGTCGGCCTGATCAGCATCCAGTGGGTGCTCTGGGGCTACAGCCTCGCCTTCGGGCCCGATCACGGTCACGTGGTGGGCGGGCTCGACTGGTTGGGGCTGCGCGGCGTCGGCCTGGAACCGAACGCGGACTACGCCCCCACCATCCCGCACCAGACCTTCATGATCTACCAGTGCATGTTCGCGATCATCACCCCGGCACTCATCACCGGGGCCTTCGCCGAGCGCATGAAGTTCAGCGCGTTCTTCCTCTTCTCGCTCCTGTGGGCGACGTTGGTCTACGACCCGCTCGCGCACATGGTGTGGGGGACGGGCGGGCTCCTCGGCAAGGTGGTCGGTGCGCTCGACTTCGCCGGTGGCACCGTGGTGCACATCAGCTCGGGGACCTCGGCGCTGGTGTGCGCGGTCGTGCTCGGCAAGCGCCTCGGGTACGGTTCCGATCCGATGCCGCCGCACAACATGCCCTTCGTGCTGACGGGCGCCGCGCTCCTCTGGGTCGGCTGGTTCGGCTTCAACGCGGGGAGCGCGCTCGCCGCCAACGCGCTCGCCACCAGCGCCTTCGTCGTCACCAACACGGCCACCGCCGCAGCCTCGCTGTCGTGGATGTTCGCCGAGTGGCTCGGGCGCGGGAGGCCGACCATACTCGGCGCGGCGAGCGGCGCCGTCGCCGGGCTGGTGGCGATCACGCCCGCCTCGGGCTTCGTGGCGCCCATGCCGGCGCTCGTGATCGGGGCGGTCGCCGGCGTGCTGTGCTACGGCGCCTGCAACTTGAAGACGGCGCTCGGCTGGTACGACGACGCGCTCGACGTAGTGGGCGTGCACGGCGTGGGCGGGAGCTGGGGCGCGCTCGCGACCGGGCTGTGGGCCTCGGCCCAGGTGAACCCCGCCGCCTTCAAGGCGGGCGGCGGTGCCGCGGTCTCCGAGGGACTCCTCATCTCGGGGCAGTGGGGTCTCCTCGGCGCCCAGGTGGTGGCCGTGCTCCTCACCTACCTCCTGGCCGGGGTGGGCTCGCTGCTCTGCCTCGCCATCACCGGCGCGGTGACCGGCGGTCTCAGGGCGAGCGAGGACGACGAGTTCGCCGGGCTCGACCTCTCACAGCACAGCGAGAGCGCGTACGTGTTTGCGAGCAGCGCCTACGGCGGCCACTCCGCCTTCCCGGCACGAGCGGCCGAGCAGCGCAGCGCGGCGGACTGACCACGATGGCGGAGACCTGCTTTACAAGCGGCGAGCGGTTCGAGTAAACGGGGAGCCCGCCCGGCGGCGGCCCCACTGAAGGGAATCACCCATGAAGAAGGTCGAGGCGATCATCAAGCCGTTCAAGCTCGACGAGGTGAAGGAGAGCCTCTCCGCGATCGGGGTGCAGGGCATCACCGTGAGCGAGGTGAAAGGGTTCGGCCGGCAGAAGGGACACACCGAGCTCTACCGGGGCGCGGAGTACGTGGTCGACTTCCTCCCCAAGGTGAAGCTCGAGATCATCGTGCGCGACGAGCAAGTCGCGGACGTGGTGGAGACCATCGAGAAGGCGGCCAAGACCGGCCGCATCGGCGACGGGAAGATCTTCGTGTTGCCGATCGACGAGGTCGTGCGCATCCGCACCGGCGAGCGCGGCGGCGACGCAATTTGACGGGAGCTCGTGAGGAGGGGCTCGGTATGGCGACTCAGACACCAAAGGACGTACTCAAGTCCGCGAAGGACAACAAGGTCGAGGCGGTAGACCTGAAGTTCCTCGATCTGCTGGGACTCTGGCAGCACTTCACGGTCCCGCCGAGCGAGCTCGTCGAGGAAGTGTTCGAGGAAGGACTCGGCTTCGACGGCTCGTCGATCCGCGGCTGGCAGCCCATCCACGCCTCGGACATGCTGGTGATGCCGGATCCTACGACCGCGGTCATGGATCCGTTCACGGCGCTCCCGACCATGAGCCTGATCTGCAACATCGTCGATCCCCTCACCAAGGAGGACTACTCGCGCGACCCGCGCAACATCGCGCGCAAGGCCGAGGCCTACTTGAAGTCGACCGGGATCGGCGACGTCGCCTACTTCGGGCCCGAGCCCGAGTTCTTCGTCTTCGACGAGGTGCGCTACGAGCAGAACCAGCACACCGGCTTCTACCTGATCGACTCGGCCGAGGGGCAGTGGAACACGGGCCGTGACGTCGACACGCTGAACGACCGCAGCGGCCGCGTGATCGAGAGCAAGAACCTCGGTTACAAGCCGCGCTACAAGGAAGGCTACTTCCCGGTGCAGCCGACCGACACCTTCCAGGACATCCGCACGGAGATGGTCCGCGAGATGGAAAAGCTCGGCTATCGAGTCGAGAAGCACCACCACGAGGTGGCGACGGCGGGGCAGGCGGAGATCGACCTCCGCTTCCTCCCGCTCGTCAAGATGGGCGATGCGCTCATGTGGTACAAGCACGTGGTCAAGAACGTCGCCCGCCGCTACGGCAAGACGGCGACCTTCATGCCGAAGCCGGTCTTCGCCGACAACGGCAGCGGCATGCACACCCATCAGTCGATCTGGAAGGGCGAGAGGCCCCTCTTTTCCGGCGACCGGTACGGCGGGCTGAGCGAGCTCGCGATGCACTACATCGGCGGCGTGCTGAAACACGCGCCGGCGCTCGCGGCCTTCACCTGCCCCACCACGAACTCCTACCACCGGCTGGTGCCCGGCTTCGAGGCGCCCATCAACCTCGCCTACTCGAGCCGCAACCGCTCGGCCGGCGTGCGCATCCCGATGTACTCGCCCTCGCCCAAATCGAAGCGCATCGAGGTCCGCTTCCCCGACCCGGCGTGCAACGGCTACATCGCCTTCTCGGCCATGCTGATGGCTGGCCTCGACGGCATCGAGCGGCGCCTCAACCCCGGCGATCCGCTCGACAAGGACATCTACGCGCTCACGCCCGAGGAGTTGCGGGACGTCCCCAAGATGCCAGGCTCGCTCGAAGAGGCGCTCGAGAACTTGAAGCGCGACCACGACTTCCTGCTCAAGGGCGACGTCTTCACCGAGGACGTCATCGAGACGTGGATCGAGTGGAAGATGGCGAACGAGGTGAGCGCCCTCCGGCTCCGCCCGCATCCATACGAGTTCGCGCTCTACTTCGACGCCTGACCGGCGCTTCGGCACGCGCGAGAGCAGACGGCGGAGCGGGCTCGTCGAGAGCCCCTCCGCCGTTCGGACTCGCGAGCGATCAGCTCGCCTTCTTCGCCGGCGCCTTCTTGCTACCGCTCTTGCTCGGCGCCGCCGTACAGCTCTTCACGCGCTCGGCCGAGACCTTCATCTCCTTCTGGATGTCCTCGGCGGACTTCCCGGCTGCGATCGCCTCCTTGATCTTGGCGCACGGCACCCCAGCGTGACGCGCTCGCTTCGCCGCCGCCAGCGCCGGGGACCCGACGAGGACAGCGGCCGCCAGCAGAGAAACCAGCGCTAGCCCAGTTCGCTTCACCGCAGTTCACCCCCCTTCTGGCGGGGCCGTCTATCACGGGTCCCAAGTCGCTTTCCAGAGAGCGCCAACTCGCGGTTTGGCCGCGGGGAGGGGCCTGTGCGATATACGGACACGCCGCCCGGGCGCGCGACATGAAGGGAACTCTCGCTCTGCTCGCCAAGTTCGGCGTCACGCTCGCGATCTTCGTCGGCATCTTCCTCGAGTTCGGCGGCGGGTACCGGGCCGTACGAACGGCCGGCCTCGGCGAGCCCGGCGCGTTCGAAGCGGCGAACCCGGCCGCTCCCAGCCTGCTCGGCCGCCTCAAGGCCCGCCTGCGGGGCGTGCCGCTTCCGCCGTCGCGCGAAGCCGTCTCGATCGAGAAGGTGTGCGAGAAGGCGGTCGACCGTGCGGTGTTCGTGCGCCTCGTCGACGGCACCGTCCGCCGCTTCAAGCCGCTGCGTCACTGCGGCGAGGCGGGCCTCACGACCGTGTACGCGCGCACGCCCGACGGCGCCTTCGCGCCCGTGCCGCTCGCCCAGGCGCCGCCCGAGGCCTACTTTCGCATCCAGGGGTTCCAGCTCGTGCCGGCGGAGATGTCGGAGCTGTGGGCGGCGATCCGCGGCCTCACCTGGCGCGTCTTCCTGCCCTGGTTCCTCGGCGGGATGGCGATCAAGCTCCTCGGCATCTTCGCGAACGTGTGGCGCTGGCAGATCCTGCTGCGCGGCCAGGGCATCGACCTCGGCTTCGGCTACCTCGCCAACACCTACTTCATCGGGCGCTACTTCGGCATCGTCACGCCGAGCACCATGGGCCTCGACGCCTGGCGCCTCTACGACACCATCCGCCTGACGCGTCGGCCCGTCGAGTGCACGACGGCCCTCGCCGTCGAACGGGTGCTCGGGCTGGTCGGCATCTTCACCGTGATCCTCGTCCTCCTGCCGTTCGCACGGGACATCACCCAGCGGCAGTCGCTCGGCGAGCTGGTGGCGGGCACGAGGTGGCTCCTCGCCGCGACCACGCTCGTCGGCGTGCTCGTCCTCCTCCAGCCCGCTTGGTTCCGCGGGCTGCTTCGCCTCGTGCCCGGCGGGCGCGCCCGCCGCTTCGCCGCCAGCGTGATCGATTCGGCGACGGCGTACTCGAACCGTCGTGGCCACCTGCTGCTCGCGCTCCTCCTCGCGGTGGTGGGCCAGGTCACCACCACCCTCATGTACTTTGCCAACGCGATGTCGCTCGCGACCCAGAACGTGCGGGCGAGCGAGGTGCTGCTCGCCTCGGCGGTGATGACCGTCGGGACCTTCATCGCGCCGTCGGCTTCGGGCGAGGGTGTGCGCGAGCTGGCCTTCGTGTGGCTGCTCGGCGCGAAGGCCGGCGCGGCGAAGGCGTTCCTGATCGGCCACCTCGGGTTCTGGATCGAGAAGATCCCGCTCTCCGTGCCGGGCGGCCTCCTCCTCGTGTTGCGCCGCGACCCCGCGCTGCGCGCCATCACGCGGGCGGATCTGGAGCGGGTGCGGCGAGAGGCAGAGGCGGTGTAGTCCGTTGGCGGCCGCGGCGCTCCCGCTCCGCCACCGCTCGCCGCCGGCGGCTTGGCCGACGTCGCGTGCGGCGTGAAGGTCGCGGCGAGGCGGTCCCTGCCGCCACGGTCCGCCATGACCAGGCCAGCTGAGCGACCCCGATCGCTTTGTTCCTTCAGGGGTCGTCGGGCTCGCCCTCGGGTCTACCCGGCGCAGCAAGGGAGCCCGTCGTCGCCCTGCGTCACCAGCAGACGCGAACGAGCGTGGAAACGCACCCCTTGCAATGGCGAGCGTCGCCCATGTAGATGGAAAGTAGCCGAAGGAAGGTTGCCATGCTGCGCATGTCGTCCAGTCATCCGTTCCGGATGAGCCACCGTACGGTGGCCAACGACGCCGTGTGCGGCACCGACCGGGGCGCGCAGGCTACGAAGCGCACCCCGATTTGGGCCGGTGGCCTTTCGGCGGCTGGAGGCGAACTCCCAGCGTAGACCGTAAACCCCTCCAACCGAAAGAAAGGCCACCGGCCCGCAGGGTCCGGTGGCTTTTTTTTTGGTCGGAGCGAGCCGAGAGGAGAGCGAGAATGAGCACCATCAGCGTCCCGGCGTTCACGAGGAAGCTCCGAGAAGTCGTGGCCGACGAGCCCAAGGCCTTCGCCTACGACCTCGGTCTCAGCCTCTCGGCCGTGTACAACTACCTGAACGGCCGGGTGCCCGCGACCGAGGTGCTGTTTCGCATCGCGCGCTACACCGGGCACCCCATGGAGTGGTTCCTGGTCGACGAGGAGCCCGAGACGGCGGTGAGGGCGGGCTCGGGGGAGGTCGCCGTGCCTGCGAGCTACGCGGCGAGCGGCCGCGGCGGCGAAGGCGCGTGAAGCGGGGCGCGTCCGGGAGGTCTCGGAAGGTGACCTCCCGGGCGCGCCGGGCACCGCTCCCTGTTGATGGTCGCTCGCACGGCGGTATGATCCGTCGCGATGCGGCGGCGGATCGTTCTCTTCCTGGCGCTCACCCTGGTGGCCACGACGGCGTGGCCCGCGGGCAAGGTGGCCAGGCCGCGCGTGTACGACCTCATCGCGGGTGGCGAGCAGGACTACACGGTGGCGCCGGGCGACAACCTGTGGGCGATCACCGGCCGCTTCACCATGAGCCGCGCGCTCCTCCAGACCTGGAACGAGCTGCCGGACGTCGACGCGCTCCGCCCGGGCATGCATCTCAGGGTCTCCAACCGCCACATCGCCCCGCGCCGCGGGTCCGATGGCATCGTGATCGACATCGCGGTGCGCACCCTGTACTGGTTCCAGAAAGACGCGCTCCGCGCCCGTTTCCCGATCGGGGTGGGCCGCGCCGACTGGGCCACGCCGCCCGGGCATTACCGTATCGTCGGACGGCGGCAGGATCCGGTCTGGCATGTCCCGCCGTCGATCCAGGCGGAGATGCGGGCGCAGGGCGAGAAGGTCGTGCGCGACGTCCCACCCGGCCCCGACAACCCCCTCGGCAAGTATTGGATCCAGCTCTCCGCCCCGGGCTACGGCCTGCACGGCACGAACGCCCCGGCGAGCATCGGCAAGTACGCGAGCCACGGCTGCATGCGCCTCCTTCCCGAGCACGTCGAGTTTCTCTACCGCGAGGGGCGCGACGGCACACCGGTGGACATCGTCTACGAGCCGGTCAAGCTCGCGCGTGATGCGGGGCGGGTCTACCTCGAGGTGCACCGCGACGTGCTGAGCGGCAAGCGGAGCGAGCTGCCGGCCGTGCTCGACTTCATCGAGGCGGCCGGTCTGACCGAAGCCGTGGACGCGACGCGCGTGGCCGATGCCGTCGCGCGGGCCTGGGGCACGCCGGAGGACGTGTCGCTCGAACCGCCGGCGGGGCCGTCGGCTAGGGTCGTGCCTGTCTCGGACCGCTCGGAGGCTGTCGGGGGAACCACGGCGGCTGCGACGAACGATCCGGGGCCTGCGAGCGGCGTGCCTTCAGGCACGCCGCGTCGGCCGTCGCTGCGCTAGCCGTTTTCGCTCCCCGGTTCGTTCGCCTCGCCCGCCACGGTCGCCCCGACAGACTCCTGACATGGCCGCCGGCAGCAGCACGGTGAAGGTCGAGCCGACGCCCGGCGTGCTCTCGACCCGGATGTCCCCGCCGTGCGCCTCGACGATCGTCTTCGCGATGAAGAGGCCGAGGCCCGTCCCCTCCGTGCGCTTGGCCTGGCGTACGCGGCGGTACTTCTCGAAGAGATGCGGCATCTCGTCGGCCGGGATGCCGTGCCCCGTGTCGCGGAAGACGACGGCAACCCGCCCGTCCTGGCGCGCGGCGCTGACCGTCACCCGGCCTCCGGCCGCAGTGTACTTGATGGCGTTGCCGAGCAGGTTGGCCACGACGCGCTGGAGCTGGGACTCGTCGGCGACCAGCGCCGGCAGCCGCTCCGTCTCGAGCGCGAGCCGGACGCCCTTACGGCGGGCGGTCGAGCCGTAGTGCTCGACGGCGTGGGCCAGCATCTCGGCCAGGTCGAAGGGCCGGGGATCGAGCGTCATGCGGCCCGCCTCGATGCGTGAGAGGTCCAGGAAGTTGCACACCAGCCCGTGGATCGTCTCACCGCTCTCCCGGATGCGGGTCAGGACCTCGGGCGGGATCTGGTCGGGCGGCGGCTCAGGGTCGGTCAGCATCTCGGTGTAGCCCAGGATCACCGTGAGCGGCACCTTGATGTCGTGCGTGATCATGGAGAGGAAGTCCGCGCGCAGCTGCTCGAGGGCGTACTTCTCGCTCATGTCGCGGAAGATGCCGACCGCGGTGCGGGCGTGGCCAGGCGCCGGAGCCGGGGACCCGAGCGGCGTGAGCGTGACGTCCCACACGCCCTGCGGCGGCTCGATTCCCCGGGTGCGGAGCTCACCGCTCCAGCGCCCGCCCTCGCCGACCGCCGCCAGCACGTCGCCCAGGTCCGCCTGGCCACCTGGCGTGCCGACGAAGTCCCCGAGGAAACGACCGACGATCGTCGATTCCGGCTGCCGCCAGGCGTGGGCGAGGGCGAGGTTCACGAAGGCGACGCGGCCCCCTGGATCGAGGACCACGACGCCGTCGGTCGTCCCGCGCAGCGCGAGAGCGAGCGCCTCGACCTCCTCGCGGCAGCGGTTGCGGTCGCGCACGAGCTCGCGGCGCTCGAGGGTGCGGGCGAGGACGCCAGGAAGGTGAACCAGGTGGCTCCCGTCCGCGCGCCGGACGACGTACTCCCACGCGCCGCACTGCAGGGCATCGATCGCGACCGCGACGTCGTCGACGCTGGTCACGATCACCGCGGGAGTGTCGGGGTGGTCCGCGGCGATGCGCACGAGCAGGTCCCGCCCGTCCATGTCGGGGAGGGCGAGCCCGAGCACCACGACGAAGTCACCGCCGCGCCGGAGTACGCCCAGTGCCTCGGCGCCGCTGGCCGCCTCGGTCACCACCCGGCCCGTCTGCGCGAGCGCGCGCCCGGCGGCGCGTCGCTCCGCCGGGTCGTCCTCCACCAGCAGTATCTGGACGCCCTCGGACATGCGTGGCCGACAGACAAAGCAAGCCGTATGCCCGCTCGCGTGGGTGGGATCCAGGACTCGCGCTGAAGGCCGGCGGCGGCGTCCTGCGCCAATATCGATGGTAACCGCCACCGATTTGACGCGGCTGGGCCGCCCGCGGGGTTTCCGTTAGTATCACGCGCGTCTCCGATGTCGGTCCGCTTCTGCGCCCAGTGCGGGACGAAGGCGCTTGCGGCAGCCAAATTCTGCACCGAGTGCGGAGCGGCGCTCCCCGGGGGCGGTGCGGCTTCGGCCGCGCGCCGCTGGCAGGTAACCGCCGCCGCCTCGGCGGTGCTCACCGGGTTCCTGGCGGCGGGCCTCGCCATCTGGACCCTGATCCTCTCGCCCGGCGGTCCGGGTGCGGGGCCCGTGCGGCCGGGAGCGGCGCCGCCGAGCGCGTCGTCTGCCGGCGGCGGCACCAAAGCCAGGATGCCGCTGCCCGCCGAGGTGGTGTCCTTCATCACCGACCTCGCGGCCAAAGCGAAGGCGAAGCCCGACGACATCGAGACGTGGCTCAAGCTCGCTCTGGTCGATGCGCGTGCCGCACAGCTCGACCCGACCTACCAGGTCGACGCGGTGGCCGCCTTCCAGCACGTCCTCGACCGCGACCCGAAGAACGCCGACGCGCTGCGCGGCCTCGGCAACATCCATTACGACCGCGATGATCACGCCAAGGCGATCCCGATCTTCGAGCGCTACCTGGCGCTCCGCCCCGACGACGCGAGCGCGCGCACGGACCTCGCGACCATGTACCTGTACGCCGGCGACCCGGCGCGCGCGATCGCGACCTACAAGGACGTCATCAAGCGAAACCCGTCGTTCCTGCAGGCGCACTACAATCTGGCGGTCACTTACCACGGGCAGGGCGACGACCGCGCCGCCTTGGGCGAGCTCGAGATCGCGCGCGGGCTCGCGACCGAGGACGGCGTTCGCAAGCAGATCGACGACATGATCGCGGCCCTGCGCGGCGAGGGGCCCGCGCCCGAGGACACCCGGGCCGCGCCTCCCACGGGCGCCGGGGGCCCGCGGACCCCCTTCCAGGGGGCTGTCGAGCACGCGTTCCGGACGCACCCGATCATGGGGCCGCGCATCGTGCGTTTCGAGTGGACGGCCCCCGCGGCCGGGCGGGTGCTGGTGCAGAACTTCCCCATGGAGGGCATGCCC
>VBKJ01000218.1 GCA_005879795.1 Deltaproteobacteria bacterium | reverse complement strand
GTTCGCGCGCGTCACGTTGAAGGCGCCGCCGGGGCTCCGCCTGACGGTCGTGCCCTCCCACGCGCTGCTCTCCGACGGGCAGCGCTTCCGCGTGCTGGTGCGCGGCGGGGACGGCCGTCTCGAGTCGCGCGCGGTCGAGGTCGGCGCCGAGGTCGACGGGCTGGTGCAGGTCGTCTCCGGCCTCCGCGTGGGTGAGGAGGTGGTCAGCGAGGGCGCGCTCTTCGCCGCCCGGCAGCTCGCGAGCTCGTAGCGCGCCGCACTCACACGAGCCCGAGGAAGCCGTTCGCGAACGCGAGCGCGCCGACGGCGCCGACGGCCATGCCGCCCCACCAGAGACTCCGGCGGTCGAGCACGGCCGCGATCGTCTCGAGCACGATGGCGATCTGGAGGAGGCTCGTGCCGACGGCGAAGCGGTGGTGCTCCTCGAAGCGCTCGGTGGCAGCGCGATTCGCCTCGTCGCGCTCGTGCTCGGCCGTCCGTGCGCGCTCCTCGCTGGCGGCGATGTCGGCCCTCTGCCGCTCGACGTCCGCGGCGCCCCCGGGGGCCAGCTCCTGGAGGTGGAGCTTGATCGACTTGGCCTGCCGGAACGCCCACTCGTCGGAGGCGCGGCTCTGGGCCAGGACCGCCTCGTTCTTGCTCAGGATGCTCTCGGCCGCGGTCCGCTCGGCCTGGAGCGCGGAGAGCGAGGCGAGGACCGCGAGGACGGCGGCCGTCACCGCGACGCGGGTCGTGAGGCCGCGCCGGCGCGAACCTTCGAGGTCCTCCGCCTCCACCAGCTCCTGCGGTTCGAGCGTCTCGCGGCCCACGGCGCGGGGGAGACTAGCTCAGCGGGCCTCGCGCACCAAGGCGCCGGGCGCCCGCCGCGCGTCGCCGATCATGAGGAGGACGCCCGCGAGGCACGCCGCCGCCATCGCCGCGAACATGGTGCGATAGCCGGCGGCCTGAGCGATCGCCCCGCAGAGGGGCGTGCCGAGCACCGCGCCGCCGTCGAGGGCGGCGGTGTAGAGGCTCACGGCCGTGCCCTGGAAGCGCGGCGGTGTGCGGGTCACGGCGAGTCCGTTCAGCACCGGGAAGAGCGAGCCGTGCCCGGCGCCGCACGCCATGCCGGCCGCCACCAGCGCGCCCGGCCGGGGGAGGAGGCAGAGGGCCGCGAGGCCGAGCCCGAACACGCCGAAGGCCGGCACCGCGATCGGATGAGCGCCCAGGCGGTCGGGCAGCTGGCGCCCGAAGACGCGGAGCAGGATGGTGGTCGAGGCGTAGGCGGCGAAGAAGGGCGCGGCCCTCGCGATGTGAAGATCCCGCGTGAAGTCGGCCACGAAGTAGAAGGCGGCGTTGATGCCGGCACCGAACAGCACCGTGGCGGCCAGCACGGAGAGGAGCCCGCCCCCGAGCGCGAGCCGGGCCACGTCGCGCGTGGCTCCGGGGGACGCGCGAGCCGGGGCGGGGATCGGCATCGGGCCGCGCTCCTCGATCAGCGTCGTCAGGGCGAGGGAGACGAGCCCGAACCCGGACGCGGTGAGGAAGAAGGCCGGGAAGCCGAGGCGGGCGATGATCGCCTCGCCGAGCCAGGGGCCGAGCCCGTTCGGCGCCATGCCGAAGACGCCGAAGATGGCGATCCCCTCGACGCGCCGCGCGGCCGGCACCAGGTCGGCGGCATAGGTGAAGTAGGCGGCGAAGAGCGCGCCGGCGACGACCAGGTGGAGCGTGGCGAGCAGGTAGAGCCACGCGCCCGTGCCGCCGAGCAGGAGGAAGGGCGGAAACGAGGCGGCGTTCGCGGCCCCGCCCCACAGGAGCACGCGGCGGCGCCCGAGACGGTCGAGCAGCGCCCCCACCGCCGGCCGGAGCGCCACGCTGAGCGCGAGGCCCGTGCCGAGGACGAGCCCGATGGTGAGCTTGTCGCCGCCGAGCGCGCGGATGAAGAGCGGTAAGAGGAGGAACATGCCCATGCTCATCCCGCCCGTGAAGTGGATGGCGCACGCGATCCAGAAGGTGCGGGTGTAGAGCCGCGGGGTGGGGTTCACGCGCGGGGGCGCCCCGGCGTAGGATCGGGTGGGAGGCGTCGCATGCGCGAGATCGTGGATGGGATCTTCACCTGGTCCTGGTTCTCCGAGCCCCACGGGTACGACTTCAACGGCTATCTCATCGGCCACCCCGAGGGAAACCTGTGCGTCGATCCGGTCGAGCCCTCGGCGGACGTGCTCGCCCGCCTGGTGCGCGACGGCGTGGCGCGCATCGTCGTCACCAACCGCAACCACGTGCGCAAGGCCGCGCTGGTGCGGGAGCGGACCGGCGCCCCGATCGCGATCCATGCTGCCGACGCGGCCTACGCGCGGGGCCAGGGCGCGACCATCGACGCCGCCCTCGCGCCCGGCGAGCGGATCGGCCCCTTCACCGTGCTCGGCGTGCCCGGGAAGTCGCCGGGCGAGATCGCGCTCCACTGCCCGCGGCGGCGCATCCTGATCGTGGGCGATGCCGTGATCGGGAACCCGCCGGGCCGGCTGTCCCTCCTGCGCGAGAAGGTGATGGACGACCCGCCCCTGCTGCGTGCGAGCCTGGTCGCGCTCGCCGCGCTCGAGGTCGAGGTGCTGCTCCCCGGCGACGGCGCGCCGATCCTCAGCGCCGCGGGGGCGCGGCTCCGCGAGCTGGTGGCGACCTTTCCGGCCTGAGACGGCTAAGCGAGCCAACGCACCGGCCGGCCGTGGAATCCCGCGCTCGCGATGAGCCGCTCGGTCCCGCCCGGCCACAGCGTGAGATGCACCTCGGCCTGCTCGCCTCCGGGCTCCATGCGAAGCCACGCGAGCGGCGCGGCCGCCGTCGCCCGCCGGCCGGCCTGGGCGAGCAGGCTCGCGACGCTGCGGCGGTCGGCCGCGCTCAGGTACTGCATGACGATCGAGTGGAAGACGACGCTCGCCACGCCGGCGGCCGGCGCTGCGAGGCGCGTGGCGAGCCACGCGGGCGCACCGGCGGCGTCGATCGCCGCCGGGACCCGGCGCGCCACCTCGAGCGCGCCACGGAGCAGCGCAATCCGTTCGCGCTGGTCGGGCCACACGTAGGTGAGGAGCGTGAGCTGCCCTTCGGGCGTGCCGGGATCGATGGGCAGCGTGTCGCAGCCGGCGCGCTCGACCACGCGGCAGCGGCGCTGGCAGGGCGGCAAGCCGTCCGGGAACACGTCGACCAGGCGCACCGGCGACGCGCGCTCGCCCCAGCCCGCGCTGCCCTGCTCGTAGCGGTAGTGGTCCCAGCGCAGGTTCAGGCCCGCGCTGGCGCCGAGCTCGAGCAGGCGAAGCGGCAGGCCGGTCTCGCGCGCGACGAGCAGGAAGCCGCCCAGGAGCGCGGCCGAGCGCCCGACCTCGTTCGTCTGCACGGGCGAGCGGAGCAGCGCGCGCAGCACGTCGCGGTGCTGCTCGAGCGTGTCGCGGAACGCGGCCCAGGCGCCCTCGAGCCCCGCCTCGCCACCGGCGGACGGGTAGTGCCGCGCGAGCGCCGGCACGCGCCCCTCGAGCACGAGCCGGTGCACGGCGCCCAGGAAGCGGAGCGCGAGGGCCGAGCCACGCGGGTCGTCCTCGTGTCCCTCGAGCACGGGCCACGCCGGCCCACCCGCCTCGACATCCGCGGCCGCCTGCTCGAGGAGCGTCGTGTAGAGCGGCGAGCCGAGGTGGGCGCACCCGGCCGCCTGCTCGCGCAGCCGCCCCCCGAGCGTCCGCCGCGCGTCGCTCAGGGCCGGATCGCGAGTTGCGGATGCCGGCGCCGGAAGACCGCCGCCATCGCGGCGGCCGCCAGCAGGTTGCCGACCAGCACCTCCGGCCAGGTGAGCGCGCGCAGCACCGGCTCGGCGAAGAGCATGCAGGCGAGCAGGAAGCCGAACTCGAAGACGACGAACAGGAGCACGATGCCGAAGCCGAAGCTCGGGTTGCGCTCGGCGAGCCCGAGCAGGCGCGAGGCGCCCACCCCGATGATGAGGAAGGCGAGCACGTGCACCCACGTGAAGCTGAGCACCATCTCGAAGTCGACGGGCAGCATCTCGGGCGTCGCCAGCCCGGCGCCGCCGCGGAAGAGGGAGGTGCCGAGGACCGTCGGGGTGTAGAAGGGGCGCCCTTTCACGCCGTCCAGGGCGAGGAACCAGAGGGCGATCGTCGCGGCACCGACCACGCCGGCGAGGATGCCTTCGGCATAGAGGGCCGTGACCGCTGCGGTCTCGCTGCCCTCGACCGCTCGGCTCGAGAGGCCCGTCTCGGCGGCCATGACGCGCTCCTTTCTCGGTGCCCGCTGCGGCCCCGCGAGGGGTCGTCTCGTGGATCCTTACGCCGGCGGGCGCGGTACCGTCAAGCCGGCGAGCGCCTTCTCCACGCGCCCGACCGGCCCGGCGAGCTCGTGCTCGCGAGCGAGGCGCGCGAGCCGGCGCGGGTGCGCAGGGGCCTTCGGGAGTGAGAGGTCGAGCGGCGGCAACGGCACGTCGGCGACCGGGGGCACGACGCGGCGCGCGGCGGCGAGGTAGGCCTGCGCCGCCTCGAGACGGCGCGCGACCGCCGGCGGCAGGGTCCTGGCCGCGAGCACGCTCGCGAGCGAGCCGTGCTCGGCGATGAGCCGCGCTGCCGTCTTCTCGCCGATCCCGGCCGCGCCGGGGAGCCCATCCGACGGATCGCCGCGCAGGAGCGCGAAGTCGCCGTAGGCGCGGCCCGGGATGCCGTAGCGGCGGGTGATCTCGGCCTCGTCGACCTCGAGCAGCTTGCTCACGCCGGTGAGCGGATAGAGGACGCGCACGTCGGGATCGCGCACGAGCGCGAACAGGTCGCGGTCGCCCGAGACGACCTCCACCGGCTCGCGGGCGCGCGCCGCGAGCGTCGCGATCACGTCCTCGGCCTCGAAGCCCTCGGCGCCGGCGACCGCGATGCCGAGGGCTTCCAGCACCTCGCGCCCGAGCGCCTCGTCGGGGGCGATCGGGTCGGGCTCGTCGGAGACGCGGTGGGCCTTGTACGACGGCAGCGCGTCGACCCGGAACGCCGGGCGCCAGTCCTCGTCGACGGCGATGCCGAGCCGGTCGGGCCGCCGGTCCGTGATCAGACGCCCGAGCATGTTCAGGAACCCGTGGACGGCGTGCGCGGGCACGCTCTCGGGGATGGTGTGGAAGGCGCGGAAGAGGAGGCTCGAGTAGTCGACCAGCATCAGCATCGGGGCGCGCCGCGCGCCGTATCCCGGTGTGCCTCCGGATTGCAAGCGCGGCCCCCGCCGATCTATGAGGGGGGGCGTCCGCCATGGCCAAACGGCAGAAGCGGGTCTTCATCCTGGGTGGCGGTGCGGCCCTCGGCGCCCACCACGTGGGCGCGCTCAAGCTCCTCGAGGAGCAGGGCATCGTCCCCGACGCGATCATCGGCAGCTCGATCGGCGTCGTCAACGCGTGCTGCTACGGCTCCGGCGGCGTGGCCCAGCTCGAGAGCGCATGGAAGGACTTCAGCTCGCTGCCGCGCATCTTCTCGCCCAGCCTGCGGCACAATCCGCTCCTCGGCGTGTCGCTCTTCTCGATGGATCGCCTGAGCAGCGCCGTCGAGCAGTACATCGACTTCGACAAGCTCTACCGGAGCCGGCTCGAGCTCGAGTTCGTGCTGCTCAACCTCTCGCGCGGGCGGGGCGAGATGCACGGCAAGCGCGACTGCGCCGACTGGCGCGAGCTGCGCACCATCTCGCGCGCCGGCTACGCGATCCCGCTTCTCTTCCCGCCCATCCAGTTCCGCGGCGACTGGTACGTCGACGGGGGCTTCGCCTGGAACATCCCGCTCGACCGAGCGATCGACCTGGGTGCGACGGAGATTTACCTCCTCGCGCCGATCGCGAGCCAGCTCCCGTACCGGAGCCGCTTCCGCACCTTCGCCGGCTTCGCCCAGCGCTTCCTCGACGTGATGTGGCGGACGATCGGCAACGCGGGCTACCTCTACGCGCGCATGGAGGGGGGCCGCTTCCACGGCGTGCCGGTCACCGTCGTCGAGCCCGGCGAGCAGTGGAGCGGCTTCGGCCCGTTCGCGGTCTTCAACGCCTACCCGCGGAAGAACCGGAACCTGATGGCGGCGGGGTACCGCGACGCGAAGCGGGCGCTCGCGGTACGCAGGCGCGCCGAGACGTCGGGCCGCGGCGCGCGGCGTCGGGGCGAGCGCGCGGCGGAGACGCCGGCGGCGGTCGGGGAGAGTCTCCCCGACGCCGGCAAGGCCGTGTCGCTGCACGAGACCGAAGGGTAGCCGGGCGGTGGCGCGGGCTCAGCGCGTCGCGGTGAGCTGCTCGGGCTCCTCGAGGAGCACTCGCAGCCGTTCGAGCGCGCGGGCGGCGTAGAAGCCGTCCTCCACCCGCTCGTCGTAGGTGTAGCGGAGGACGAACACCTCCCGACTCCCGACCGACCCGTCGGCGCGGACGACCGGTGCGCGGTGCAGCCGGCCGATGGTGACGAAGATCGGGATGGTGCCGTACTCGAAGAGGTGGTGGTACGCCGCATCGAGGCCGACGCTGCCGAGGTTGGCGACGAAGGCCGAGGCGTAGAGCGGGTCGTCGGCCGAGAAGCTGCCCGGGAGGCACCCCCATGCGTCCAGCCGGCGCACGAGGCGCACGCCGAGCCGGAGCACCGGTGCCGGGAGCCGCAGGAACGTCTTGATCTCGCGGTCGGTCGCCGACTCGCGCCCCGAGCGCCCCTCGCCCACCGCGGCGTGGATGCGGTCGACCATCACCTCGAGCGGCTCGGCGGGATCGAAGGCGACCTTCTTCGTGAAGATGGGCGCGTCGCGCTCGAGGCGCTGCTTGGCACTGAAGGCGAGCCAGACGCCGCGCCGCTGGTAGAGCCGGCTGCCGGCGACGAAGCGGTTCAAGCGCGGGAACTCCGCCAGCGCGAGGCCGATCGCGCGCAGCACGAGGTGAAAGAGGGTGATCGCGCGCTCCGGCGGCCGCGCGGCGTTCAGCCGCTCGAGCGCCCGCCGCGCCGGCTCCGCCCCGACCTCCTGCTCGAAGAGGACGAAGGCGCCGTTCCGGGTCGGCATGAGGAAGGGCAGGATACGCCGGACCGGGTGCACGGACGGGACCGGCGTCGCGTCCGGGCGGGAGAAGAGCGGCATGGCCGTCAGCCTCCGGCCGCGCGCCGCCGCGCGGCGCCGCGCGCCTCGAGCCAGCGCTCGGCGTTGCGCAGGGCGAGCGCGATGATCGTCTCCTGCGGGTTCACGCCGATCGAGGACGGGAGCGCGCTCGCGTCGGCGACCACGAGGCCGTCCGTGCCGTGCACCGCCCCGCTCGCGTCGGTCGCGCCGCGCCGCGCGTCGGTCGCCATGCGGGCCGTGCCCATGATGTGGACGGTCATCAGCTCGACCGTGTCCGGGACGGGCGGGCGCTCGTGGATGCGGCGGAGCTGGTCCGGCCCCTCCAGCGTGGGCAGGTCGGCGAACGGGAGCAGCACCCGCCGTGCGCCCGCGGCGAAGAGGAGCTCGGCGGTGAGCGCCACGCCGCGATGGACCGTCTCGAGGTCGCGCGGCGAGAGGTCGAAGAGCATGTACGGCTGCCGGTCGGGCCCGAGGACGACGCGGCCCTCGCCCTCGTCCTCGACCAGCGTCGCCGCGGTGAGCATGTGGTTGTACTGCCGCATCCACCCGGCGTTCTCCTCGCCCACGCCGGGGAGCGCCGCGGCGAGGAGGCCCGGCGGGACCGCGGCGTAGCCGATCAGGATGCCCTGCTCGAGGAAGTGGTGGACGTGGAAGGCCTGGTGCGTCCCGATCCAGGGATCGAGCGGGCGGTCGAAGAGGCCGACCACCTTGGCGTTGGGATGGGTGTGGAGGCCGCGCCCGATCGCCCGCGCGAGGAGCCAGCTCCGCTTGAGGATGCCGGGCGTGTGGCGCGCGCCGGCGGCGAGCACGACCAGCGGCGCGTGGGCGCGGAAGCGGCCGCGCGCCCGGCCCCGGTCGTCGACGAAGCGGCCGCGCACGCCGATCGCGCGCCGTCCCTTCCAGAGCACGCGGTCGACGCGCGCGTGCGTCACCAGGAGCGCCCCGGCGGCCAGGGCGCGCGGGATCTCGGTCACGTGCATGGCCTGCTTCGCGCCGGTCGGGCAGCCGAGCGCGCAGTTGTTGAGGCCCATGCAGCGGCGCATGTTGCGCGGCGCGCGCGCCGCGGGCCAGCCGAGCCGCCGCGCCCCCGCGAGGAAGAGCTGCGTGTTCTCACCGAAGGTGTCCTCGTGGTTCGGCTCGACGTGCAGGATGCGCTCGGCCTGGGCAAAGTAGGGCTCCATCGCCCGGGGCCCCGTGTCCGGGAGCCCCAGGTCGCGCTCCCAGCGCGCGAGCACGCGCTCGGGGGCGCGCCACGACATGCCGCCGTTGATGACCGTCGAGCCCCCGACGCACCGTCCCTCGGCGAAGATGATGGGCGGCCGGCCGAGGATCATGGTCGTGCCCGCGTCGCGGTAGAGGCGCCGGATCATGGTGGCGGGATCGGTGACGAAGCTCTCGGTCGGGTGGAGCGCCCCCTCCTCGAGCATGAGCACGTCGAGCCCCGCGTCGCGCAGGCGGGCGGCCGCGGTCGCGCCGCCGGCGCCGGTGCCGACGACGACCGCGTCGGCGGCGTACTCGCGCTCGCCGTCGAGCGCGGCGCCGACGATCACGTTCGGGTACGCGATCCGGTGCTCCGGCGGCGCGAGGCGCTCAGCCGGCGCGGCCATGGAGGAGCTCCGCGCGGCGGAGCACGAGCGCGTCGGCGCGGCCGGCCCAGTCGATCCCGAGCGAGGCGAGGACCTGGGGGTGCTCGTAGAAGGCGAGGAAGACGAGCGTGCGGAGCCCCATCAGGAGCGCGCTCCGGAGCCCGCCCGCGTGCTGGAACGCGGCCAGGTACCGGGCGGCCTCGCCCGGGGCCATCGACGTGAAGCGGCACCAGCGTTGCGCGAAGAGGGGCGGCCCCAGCTCGACCAGCCAGAGGCCGAGCGGCAGGCCGAGGCGGAGTGGCCAGGGCAGGTACGGGAGGAAGCGCCGGATGTCGCGCAGCACGTCGTCGTCGATCGGCTGGTCGAAGCCGTGGCCGCGCGGCCGGACGGCGGCGATCACCGCGCGCAGGATGCGCGTCTGTGGGAGCATCCGGGCGGCACCCTAGGAAAGGCCGCCGCGGCGTGCAACCTTCGCGCGCGGTTGCCTCGGCGCACGCGCGCCGACTATAAGGTTCGCGTGCGCTCGCCCGGCGAGCACCTGGTGGCGCTGGTCCGTGCCGACCC
This sequence comes from Deltaproteobacteria bacterium, assembly GCA_005879795.1. Lineage (NCBI taxonomy): Bacteria > Pseudomonadati > Myxococcota > Myxococcia > Deltaproteobacteria bacterium. Next base: position 9,298 of record VBKJ01000218.1, on the reverse strand, counting down.
GCCCGACCGTGCCGCGATCGCGGCCTTCCTGGACGGGCTCCCGCACGGGGAGCGGGTGGCGGCCATCACGGCCCTCTCCGGGCCGCGCCTGCAGGCGCGGCTCTACGCCGCGACGGCGGGCGCGCCGCCCGTGACCCTGGCCGACTTCGTGCCGCCCGACGCGCCGCCGCTGCGCGAGGTCGTCTTCCACGGCAAGAACTCGCTGCCGGCGTTCACGCTCTTCCAGAAGCGCTTCTGTCGCGCGCCGCGCGGGAGCGACGAGCTCTGGGGCTACAACCACCAGGCGCTCGCCTGGCTCACCGGCCCGGGCTACTTCGTGGTGCACGAGGAGCGCGCCCGCGGCGCCGCCATCGACTACCGCGAGGTCCCGCCCGAGCGGCCGCCCGACTGGCCCGAGGTGAAGCGCAACGACCGCGGCTTCTCCCGCTTCGTCTACCGCGACATGGTGGACTACATGCGGCGCGTCTCGCGCGACGTGTTCATCGGCTCGGCACACCGGGGCGGGAAGGAGACGGGGAACTACTTCGTGCTCTGCCGCGACCAGCGATGAAGGCCGTCGGCAACGGCTACGCGCTCTGCGTGTACAACGTCACCGGTTGGCGTGACTTGACCCGCTCCGCGGCGTGGGCGGATGAAGCCTTGTAGGAGGTTCGTCATGAGGTCTCTGACACTTGCGGCGCTCGGAGCTTCGCTGCTGCTCGCGAGTGCGCCGGTGGCCTTCGCCAACTGCGCCAAGGACGATCCCACAGGATCCAAAGTGCTTGCGGCGCGGCAGCAGGCGAGCTCAACGTGTCCCTGCGCCACCGCGACCAAGCACGGGGCGTACGTGAAGTGCGTCGCCGGCGTGGCCGACACGCTGTCGAGCGGGACCAACCCCAGCCTGCCGAAGAGCTGCAAGGGGGCGGTCAAGAAGTGCGCGGCGCACTCGACCTGCGGCAAATCGGGTACGGTGACCTGCTGTCTCACGACGGCGAAGGGCCCGAAGTGCAAAGTCAAGAAGGACGCCGCCCACTGCACCGCGAAGCAGGGGACCACCGGGACCTGCAGGAGCTGCTGCGACGCGTGCCCGGCGCCGGGCAGCGGCCCAAGCTGTTCCTCGATCACCACGACGACGACCGCCCCCTGCGGACCCCCGACCGGAATGATCGTAAAGGGCTCCCTGACCGCCACGCCCGGTCGCTTCAACTACAACTTGACGCTCGGGCTTCCGGGGGCCAACTCCGCTTGCAACACGAATTTCTCCGGCTCGCATGCGTGCACGCTGGCGGATTTGCAGAGCGCGCCGGCGAGTGACCTCGCCTGCTTGAAAGACACCGCCGGCATGCCCGTTACTTCCTTCTGGGCGATCGCTTCGGATGCGGCGACGACACCCAGCCTCCAGCAGTGCGAGGACGACGTGGCCGGCGGCTCGGGGCTGAACTGGGAATACGCGACGGCGCACACGGCCTCCCGCGGGCAGAAGGTCTCTCTCGACAACACCACGGGCGCCCTCGGGGCGGTCCAGTCCAGCGTGCAGTGCAACATCTCCGGTAACGCCTGGGTCGGCTGCTGTCAGTGAAGAACTCGGCGTCGCCGGCGCGCGCGTGCCGGCGACGCCGACTCTCGACATCCACCGCCGCCGTCCTCCTCTGCTCCGTCTCGATACGTGGCCTTCCGTTCCCGAGCTCCGCAAGCGCCACGGCGTCCTGCTCGACTCCCGGTGCCGGCTGGTGCGTGGCACGGCGAGTCGCCGGGAGCGTCCCGAGGGGTGAGCTCGGGTTCCGCTTCGGCGAGCCGCTCGACGTCGACGGCGATGGCCACGCGGACTTCGCCGCCGGGGCGCGCTTCAAGCTCCAGCAGAAGACGCTCCAGAACGGGAGCGCCGCGGTGTGGTCGGGAGCGAGCGGTGCGCTGATCCGCGAGTGGGACGGCGAGTGGCCGGACGCGCTCTTCGGCCACTGGGTCATGCCGGTGCCGGATATCTCCGGCGATGGGCTCGCGGACCTGATCATCGCGGCGCCCCATGCACCCGTGCACGGGCGCATGCGCGGCCTTGTGGTGGCGCGTTCTCCCAAGACCGGAGAGGAGCTCTGGAGGCGCGAGGAGACCGAGAGCGAGAACCTCGGATGGGACCTGACGCTGGCCGGAGACCAGGATGGCGACGGGCACACCGACCTCTTCGTCGGTGCGCCCTCGGGGGACAGCGGTCGGGTCTATCTCCTGAGCGGCAAGGACGGCTCGGTGCTGCGGACCTACTCGCCTCGAGAAGAGGCGGGGTCCTTCGGATGGTACGTCGCCCGGCTCGACGACCTCGACGGCGACGGGCGCCCCGATCTCGCCGTCGGGGCACCGTTCGCAGCGGACGCCAGCGGTGCGAAGGTCGGCGGCGCCTGGGTCCTCTCGTCGGCAAGCGGCAAGGAGCTGTACCACTGGAAGGGAACAGATCGGCGGGGCGGCTTCGGCGGGGTCGTGGCGGCGGTCAGTGATCTCGACGGCGACCGCAAAGGCGAGATCGTCGTGGCGGCGCCAGGAACCGAGGATCAGAAGCGAACGATCCCCGGAGAGCTACACATCTATTCCGGCGCCACCGGGAAGGAGCTACGGCACTGGTCCGGGACCCAGCCGGGCGAGCTGTACGGACGGATGGTCGTTACCGCCGGCGATCTGGACGGAGACCGCGTCGAGGACCTCGCCATCGGTGCGCCCTGGTATCGACGCGGGGCCGCCGACAAGGTGGGGCGCGTGGAGCTCCGCTCCGGGCGGAGTGGAAAGGTCCTCTACGAGCTCTTCGGCGACGAGGCGGACTGCTGGTTCGGGTGGCACATCCGCCGCGCCCCCGATCCGGACGGACGCGGTCGCGCGGCGCTGCTGATCAGCTCGCTCCGCCATCCCGTCGACGGGAACGTGGGGGTCGGCGTGCTCGACCTCTACGTGCTCAGGCGGGGGAAGAAACGCGGCGATCAGGGGACGACCACCCGCGGCTCGCGACGGAGCGACGTCAGGTAGACGCGGAGCGGACCCTTCTCGTCGAAGGGAAGCAATCGTGCAAAAGTGCGAGCTGATTTGCAACGGCACGGCAGGTATAGTAGCCGCTTCCTCCTCGCATGGCTGCCCGGACGCACGCGGTGCCCCTCGACGACACGGCGCTGGCCTGGCTCGCGCTCGCGCTGGTGCCCGAGCTGCCGCCGCGCCGCGCCTTCGCGCTCGTCGAGCGCTTCGGGACGCCGCGCGCCGTGCTCGAGGCGCCGGCCGGCGCGCTCGCCGCGGCCGACGCGCCGCCCCCCGTCGTCACGGCGATCGGCCAGGCCCCGGGGCGCGCGCGCGCCGAGGCGCGCAAGCTCGCTGCTGCCGGCGCCACGCTGGTCGCCTGGAGCGACGGCGCGTATCCGCCGGCCTTGAGGCAGATCGCGGATCCGCCGCTCGTGCTCGCGGTGCGCGGCAGCCTCGGCGAGCCCGACGAGCCCGCGGTGGCGGTCGTCGGCACGCGGCACGCGAGCGAGTACGGCCTGCGCATGGCCGAGGAGCTGGCCCGCGGGCTCGCCCAGGCCGGCGTCACGGTGGTGAGCGGCCTCGCGACCGGCATCGACGGCGCAGCCCACCGGGCCGCGCTCGCGGCCGGCGGCCGGACGGTCGCCGTCTTCGGCACCGGCATCGACCGCGTCTATCCGAGCTGGCATCGCGGGCTGGCAGCCGCCATCGCGGCGCGGGGCGCCCTGGTGAGCGAGTTCCCCTGCGGCGCGCCGCCGCTCCAGTTCCACTTCCCGCGCCGCAACCGGATCATCAGCGGGCTCACGCGCGGCACCGTCGTGGTCGAGGCCGCCGAGCAGAGCGGCTCGCTCATCACCGCCGGCTACGCCCTCGAGCAGGACCGGCAGGTGTTCGCCGTGCCGGGGCCGGCCGGCGTGGCCGCGCACCTCGGCCCGAATCGGCTGATCCAGCAGGGGGCCAGGCTCGTCGTGGGCGCCGAGAACGTGCTGGAGGAGCTCTGGCCCGGGCTGCTGCTGCGGTTCGCCGCGCGGCGCGCCGCCGCGGCGGAGGCCGCGCTCAGCACGCCGGAGCGGCAGGTCCTGGCCGCGATCGGCCCCGAGGGACGGCACGTCGACGACGTGATCCGTGAGGCCGCGGTGCCGCCGGGCGCGGCGCTCGAGACGCTGCTCGCGCTCGAGCTGCGCGGCCTGGTGCGCCAGCTCCCCGGCAAGCGCTTCTGCCGGCGCGCCGCCTGAAACCCATGGCCAGGAACCTCGTCATCGTCGAGTCGCCGGCCAAGGCCAGGACGCTCGGCAAGTACCTCGGGCGCAACTACCAGGTGAAGGCGTCCATCGGCCACGTGATGGACCTGCCCAAGTCGAAGTTCGGGGTCGACATCGAGCGCGACTTCGCGCCCGAGTACCACGTCATCCAGGGCAAGGCGAAGGTGCTCGAGGAGATCAAGAAGGCCGCCCAGGACAAGGAGAACGTCTACCTCGCCCCCGACCCCGACCGCGAGGGCGAGGCCATCGCCTGGCACATCGCGCAGAAGCTCGGCAGGCGCCGGAGGAACGTCCACCGCGTGCTGTTCAACGAGATCACGAAGAAGGCGGTCCTCGAAGCGCTCAGGAACCCCGGCAAGCTCGACAAGAACCGCTTCGACGCGCAGCAGGCGCGCCGCATCCTCGACCGGCTGGTCGGCTACAAGCTCTCGCCCCTCCTCTGGGACAAGGTGCGCCGCGGGCTCTCGGCGGGGCGCGTGCAGTCGGTCGCGGTCCGCATCATCTGCGAGCGGGAGCGCGAGATCCGCGCCTTCACGCCCGAGGAGTACTGGACGGTCGAGGCGCGGCTCGGGGCGGCCGAGCCGCCGCCCTTCGCGGCGCGGCTGGCCGAGGTGGCGGGCCAGAAGCTCGACCACAAGAGCTTCCGCCTCGAGAACCGGGCGCGGGTCGAGGAGGCGCTGCGCGGTCTCGACGGTGCGACCTGGACGGTCACCAAGGTCGAGCGGAAGGAGCGCCGCCGCCACCCGACGCCGCCCTTCATCACCTCGCGCCTCCAGCAGGAGGCCTCGCGCAAGCTCGGCTTCCAGCCCTCGCGCACCATGCGGGTCGCGCAGCGCCTCTACGAGGGCGTCGAGCTCGGCCCGGAGGGTTCGGTCGGCCTCATCACCTACATGCGCACGGATTCGACGCGCATCGCGGGCGAGGCGCTCGCCGCCGCGCGCGACTACATCCAGGGCCGCTACGGGGCGCCCTACCTGCCCGACTCGCCGCAGGTGTACCGCTCGAAGAAGGACGCGCAGGACGCGCACGAGGCGATCCGGCCGACCTCGATGGAGTACGAGCCCGAGCGCGTCGCCGCCTACCTCGACAAGGACGGCCTCGCGCTCTACACGCTCATCTGGAACCGCTTCGTGGCGAGCCAGATGGAGTCGGCGGTCTACGACGCCACCGCGGTGGACGTCGAGGCGGGCACCTGCCGCTTCCGGGCCACCGGCCAGGTGCTCAAGTTCGACGGCTTCATCCGCGTCTACACCGAGGGCCGCGACGACGAGCAGCGCGATCCCGAGGAGGAGGGCGAGGGCCAGCTCCCGCCGCTCGCCGAGGGCGACCGGCTCCGGCTCCTCGAGCTCGTCCCCGAACAGCACTTCACGCAGCCGCCGCCCCGCTTCACGCAGGCGACCCTCATCAAGGAGCTGGAGGAGAAGGGCATCGGGCGCCCGTCCACCTATGCCAGCATCATGGGCACCATCCTGAACAAGGAGTACGTGACCGAGGACGACCAGCGGCGGCTCAGGCCGACCGACCTGGGCTTCCTGGTGACCGACCTCCTCGTCGAGTCGTTTCCCGACGTGCTCAACGTCGAGTTCACGGCCGGCATGGAGGACCAGCTCGACCGCATCGAGGAGGGCCAGCAGCACTACGTCGACGCGCTCCGCCGCTTCTGGGAGCCGTTCGCCAAGGACCTCGAGCAGGCCGAGGTCCAGATGCGCGACGTGAAGCGCGAGGAGCGCCCGACCGACCTCGTGTGCGAGAAGTGCGGGCAGCCGATGGTCATCAAGTGGGGCCGGCGGGGCGAGTTCCTCGCCTGCCGCGGCTACCCCGAGTGCAAGAACACGATGAACTTCCGGCGCGCCGACGACGGGACCATCCGACCGGTCGAGCCAGAGACCACGAACGAGGTGTGCGAGCAGTGCGGCCGGCCCATGCAGGTGCGCTTCGGCCGCTACGGCAAGTTCCTCGGCTGCTCGGGCTATCCCGAGTGCAAGAACATGCAGCCGCTCCACAAGCCCGTGCCCACGGGCGTCCGGTGCGTCCTCGGCTGCGGCGAGGGCGAGTTGATGGAGCGGCGCTCGCGGCGCGGGAAGCTCTTCTACAGCTGCAGCCGCTATCCCGCGTGCCAGTTCGTGGCCTGGGACCGGCCGGTGCCCGAGGCCTGCCCGCGCTGCGGGACGGGGTTCGTGACCGAGAAGGTGACCAAGCGCTACGGCACCGTGCGCCGCTGCGTGAAGGACGGGTGCGGCTGGCAGGAGCAGGTCGATGTCGGCGACGGCGGCGACTACGCGCCCCTGCCCGGGCGCCGCGCGGCGGCGCAGGTGAGCGGCCGACGCCGGGCGCCGGCGGCGCGAGCGCCGCGCCGGGCGACCTCGTCGTGAGCGGACGGGTCACCATCGTCGGGGGCGGCCTCGCCGGCTGCGAGGCCGCCTGGCAGCTCGCCCGGCGCGGCATCGGCGTCGACCTCTACGAGATGCGCCCGCAGCGCGGCACCGAGGCGCACCTGACGGACCGCCTGGCCGAGCTCGTGTGCTCGAACTCCTTTCGCAACGCGACCCTCGAGACGGCGGTGGGGCTGCTCAAGGAGGAGATGCGGCGCCTCGGCTCGCTCGTCATGCGCGTCGCGGACGCGACCCGCGTGCCCGCGGGCGCCTGCCTCGCCGTCGACCGGCTGCACTTCGCGACCGGCATCACGCAGGCGGTCGAGGCGCTGCCGGCAGTACGGGTCATCCGGGAAGAAGTGGCCGAGATCCCCGCCGAGCTCACCATCGTCGCCACGGGCCCGCTCACCTCGCCGGCGCTCTCCGAGGCCCTGCAGCGCGTCCTCGGCACGCGCCACCTCTACTTCTACGACGCCGTCGCGCCCATCGTGACCGCCGAGTCGATCGACATGGGCGTCGCGTGGAAGGCCTCGCGCTACGACAAGGGCGGCGAGGACTACATCAACTGCCCGCTCGACCGGGGTCAGTACCACGCCTTCGTCGAGGCGGTGGTGAGCGCCGAGAAGGTCCCGACGCGCGACTTCGAGCGCTGCATCTACTTCGAGGGCTGCATGCCGATCGAGGAGATGGCGCGCCGCGGGCGCGACACGCTCGCCTTCGGCCCGATGCGTCCCGTCGGCCTGGTCGACCCGCGCAGCGGCGGGCGCCCCCACGCCTGCGTCCAGCTCCGCCAGGACGACGCCGAGGGACGGCTCTTCAACATGGTCGGCTTCCAGACCAAGATGACCTATCCCGAGCAGCGGCGCGTCTTCCGCATGATCCCCGGGCTCGCGCAGGCGGAGTTCGTGCGCCTCGGAAGCCTCCACCGCAACACCTTCATCGACGCGCCGGCGCTCCTCCTCCCCTCGCTCCAGGTGATCGGGCGGCGGCGCCTCCTGCTGGCGGGGCAGCTGGTGGGCGTCGAGGGCTACGTCGAGTCGGCGGCGACGGGCCTGCTGGCGGGCCTGAACGCGGGGCGGCTCCTCGACGGCCAGGCGCCGCTCGTCCCGCCGCGTACGACCGCGCTCGGCTCGCTCCTCGCCTACGTCACCCAGCGCGGCAAGAAGTCGTTCCAGCCCATGAACGCGAACTACGGCCTCTTCCCGCCGCTCGCGCGAGCGCTGCGCGGGCGCGACAAGAAGCTCGCGATGGCAGAGCGCGCGCTCGCCGAGCTCATGCGCTGGCGGGAGAGCGCGCACCTGGGGGACGAGCCGGCGGGCTGCCAGTCGGTGGCGTGACCCCCGACGAGCTCGCACGGGCGATCGCCGCGAGCGGGGCGCGGGACACCGCGCGGGTGGCCGAGGCGGCGGGCGCGGTCGCGGGCTGGCTCGCGCGCGCGCCCGCCGGCGAGGTGGCGGAGGGCCTCGCCGCCGCCGCGGATCCCGCGGTGGCGCTCGATCAGCTGGCGCGGCTCGTGGCGGCGGAGGCGCCGCCGGCGCCCGGGCGCACGGCGGCGCTGCTGCGCCTGCTCGGCGGCAGCCCGGCGCTCGCGGGCGCGCTGGTCGCCGAGGGCGCCGCGTGGCCGGCGCTCCTCGAGCGCGTCTTCGAGGTGCCCGCGCTGGGACCGGACGGGCACCGTGCGGCGCTGGCCGGGGCCGGCGCGTCGGGACTGCTCTCCCGCGCCGCGCTCCAGGCCGTCCTCCGCCGCCACCGCCGGCGCGAGCTGGTGCGCATCGGCGGCCGCGACCTCCTCGGCCTCGCCGGCGTGGAGGACACGGTGCGCGAGCTCACCGCGCTCGCCGAGGGCGTGATCGAGGCCGCCGTGGCGAGCGTGCGCGCCCGCCTCGCCGCCGAGTGGGGCGAGGCGCTCGTGCCGGGCGAGGGCCGTCCCGCCGCCTTCGTCGTCCTCGGCATGGGCAAGCTCGGCGGCGAGGAGCTCAACTACAGCTCCGACGTCGACCTGGTCTACGTCTACGAACGCGACGGCGAGCAGGCGGGCGGCCGCACGCTCGGGCAGTTCTTCTCGCGCCTCGCCGAGGAGGTGACGCGCGCGCTCGGCGAGGTGACCGGCGACGGCCTCGTCTTCCGCGTCGATCTCCGGCTCCGCCCGGGGGGCGCGGAGGGGCCGGTCGCCGTCTCGCTCCCGGCGGCGCTCTCCTACTACGAGGCCTGGGGACAGACGTGGGAGCGCGCCGCCTGGCTGAAGGCCAGGCCGGTCGGGGGAGACCGCGCCCTCGGCGAGCGCGTCCTCGCCGAGCTCGTGCCCTTCGTCCACCGCCGCTACCTCGACTTCGGCACGATCGAGGACCTGAAGGCCATGAAGCGACGGGTCGACGCCACGCTCGGCGGGCCCGAGGCGGCGCGCGACGTGAAGCTCGGGCGCGGCGGCATCCGCGAGGTCGAGTTCTTCGTGCAGGCGCAGCAGCTCGTGCACGGCGGCAAGGACCCGCGGCTGCGCGTGCGCAGCACGCTCGGCGCGCTCGGTGCGCTCGCCGCCGCGGGCTACGTCGAGCCTGCTCTCGCCGCCGCGCTCGCCGCCGCCTACCGCTTCCTGCGCGACGTCGAGCACAAGCTGCAGATCGTCCAGGAGCGGCGCACCCAGCGCGTGCCGAGCGACCCGGACGCGCTCCTGGCACTCGCGCGCCGGCTCGGCTTCCG
>VBKJ01000217.1 GCA_005879795.1 Deltaproteobacteria bacterium | reverse complement strand
AGCAACTGCGTCGCGAATGACACTGCGGTGAACTGCTGCCTCACGTCCACCGACATTGGGACCGGCGGTGAGCTGATCGACGTGTGCTCCTATCCGTCCCAAAAGCCGAACTCCGATCCGGCAGACTGTGTGATCAGTCCACCGAACTGCAGCACAGATGCAGACTGCAACGACCACAATCCCTGCACCGTGGACACGTGCGCAACCGGCACCGGAGGGACGAAGTTCTGCGATAACCCCCCCGGGAACGCAGGGACGGTGTGCCGTGCCTCGGCGGGTGTGTGTGACGTCGCCGAGACGTGTACTGGCACGAGCCGCGACTGTCCGGCCGACGGGCTTGCCTCGACCACTACGGTCTGCCGGGCGTCAGCGGGTCCGTGCGACGCGGTGGAGAACTGCACGGGCAGCAGTGCGAGCTGTCCGGCCGACAGCTTCCAGTCGGCCGCCACGGTCTGCCGTCCGTCAGCGGGTCCGTGCGACATGGCGGAGAACTGCACGGGCAGCAGTGCGACCTGTTCGGCCGATAGCTTGAAGTCAGCTGCCACGGTCTGCCGGGCGTCAGCGGGTCCGTGCGACGCGGCGGAGACTTGCACGGGGAGCAGTGCGAGCTGTCCGGCCGACAGCTTCCAGGGGGCCGCCACGGTCTGCCGTGCGTCAGTGGGTCCGTGCGACGTGGCGGAGACCTGCACGGGCAGCAGTGCGACCTGTCCGGCCGACAGCTTCAAGTCGGCCGGCACGGTGTGCCGCGCGTCAGCGGGTGACTGCGACGTGGCGGAGACCTGCGCGGGCAGCAGCGCGAGCTGTCCGGCCGACAGCTTCCTGGCGGCTGCCACGGTCTGCCGGGCGTCAGCGGGCCCGTGCGACATAGCGGAGAACTGCACGGGCAGCAGTGCGACCTGTCCGGCCGACAGCTTCCAGGCGGCCGCCACGGTCTGCCGGGCGTCAGCGGGTCCGTGCGACATGGCGGAGAACTGCACGGGCAGCAGTGCGACCTGTCCGGCCGACAGCTTCAAGTCCGCAGCCACGGTCTGCCGGGCCTCAGCGGGTCCGTGCGACGCGGCCGAGACTTGCACGGGGAGCAGTGCGACCTGTCCGGCCGACAGCTTCCAGTCGGCCGCCACGATCTGCCGGGCGTCGGCGGGTCCGTGCGACGTGGCGGAGAACTGCACGGGGAGCAGTGCGAGCTGTCCGGCGGACAGCCTCCGGCCGGCCGGTACGGCCTGCCGTGCATCGGCGGGTGCCTGCGATGTGGCGGAGACCTGCGCGGGCAGCAGTGCGGACTGTCCGGCCGACCAATTCAAGTCGGCAGGTACCGTCTGCCGCCCATCGGCGGGTGCCTGCGACGTGGCGGAGACGTGCCCCGGCAATGGCCCGAATTGTCCGTCCGATGGCTTCCAGCCATCGACCCTGCTGTGCCGCCAGGTGTACTGCCCCGGCGACGGCGCCGCTTGTCCGTAGTCCGTTGTCTTGGAGGGAGGCGAATGGGAGCGCCTGGTGGGCCTCCCATTCGTGCTTCCTCGATTCTTCGACGCTTCGACCAATGAACCTGCCGACTGCAGTCTGACCCCACGCCGGTCGCCAGCATCATCGCGGACTGTCGATGGACCTCGTTGATGAGGGCGCCGGGCGCAGCGGAAACCTTCCGTGGGCATGGAAGGAACCGACGCTGGCGAGCGGGAGCTCGCGATCGCGCCCCGATCTCGGACGCTCACCGACTATCCCACCGGCCCGGGCTTCCCTCCGGATGCCGACATCATGGTGGGTCAGCGTCGCGCAACAGGTCGTTTCCGCACGGGACAGATGAAACATCGTCGCTGACGGCCCAACAGATCCGCGCCACGCACGAGGACGTCCGCCGGGAGATCGATGCGCTACTGGATCTGCAACGACCAGGCGAGTCAGGTCGGCGATGGTCATGGGCGGTTGAGGAGGCTCGGGGTCCCTTCCCTTGACCCTGAGCGCGCGGCGGAGGTACGCTGCGCGCCGCCTCGACCTCGTGCGCAGGAGGTCCTCGATGAAGATCGCGACAGGTGCTCTCCTTCTCACGACCGTTGCGCTGTGGGGTGGACCTGCCGAGCCGACCGCCCTACAGCTCACCTCGGGCAACACGGCGCTCCTCTTCGGCGGCACCGACGCCGAAGGTGGCATCGGCGACTGGTACGTGTCCAACGGCGTCGTCGAGGCGATCATCGACAATGTCGGCACGGCGCAAGACCTCGTGCCGCTCCTCGGCGCGGGCGCACCCCCGATCCAGTCCGAGATCAACTTCACGGGCGGCACCTTCATCGACCTCGGACGCGTGGGCGAGAACGACGATCAGCTCCCGCAGATGTTCACCGTCGGCGGTCTCAGTACCTCGAACTTCCTCCTCTACGACACCATCGGCGCGGTGGGCTCCGACACCATCCGGGTGTCCGGCACGATCCTCTTCCCGCCCACCTCGACGCGGCAGAATCCCTGCCTGACCGTCGTGACCGACTACACGGCCGCGGGGAGCAACCCGTTTCTCACCGTCACCAGCACCGCGACTAACGGCTGCGGCGCAAACCTAGCCAACTTCGGGGGCTTCCTCGACGTCTTCATCTGGACCCTCCGCGGCCTCATCCCCTTCAGCGGCGGCGGCGCACCGCCCCCCGGCGGGAAGGGGTTCAACCATCCCGTCCTCAACCTCGCCAACCCACTACTGGCGGTCGAGCTGCCGACCTTCATGGCCGCCCCGGGGCTGGTGGTGCCGGCCGATGGGATCATGGACACAGCCAACAACACCACGAGCGGCGAGGTCTCCTACGGGCTTCTCGGCGTCGAGGTGGCGGTCGACCCCGACGGGCCAGGCGGCAGCGCGCCGACGGTCACGCCCGTCGACAGCCTCTTCGGCGTGAGCAGCACGCTCGTCACCGCCCTCGGCAACTTTCCGGTCTCGGACGGCACCCCGGCCGGCGGGACGCTCACCTACACCCGCCGCCTCTACGTGGGCACGCACAACGACGTGCGCAGCGCGGCCAACGGCATGATCGGCGCCCTCGCCTCCCGCATCCCGTTCTCGACCGGCACGATCTCGGGCAACGTCGATGCAGCCGACGCGGCGAACGTCGAGGCGACCATCCTCATCACCCGGATCGGCCGCTGCCAGGCGAACTCCTCCCTCTCCTGCAAGACGAACGCCGCGTGCGGCTCGAGCGGGCCGTGCGCCGACCCGGTCCCGACCCCCGGGCAGGCGGTCAACAGCGCCCTCAGCCAGGTACGCACCGACGCGTTCGGCGCGTTCAGCGGGGTCGTCCTCCCGCAGGGGGACTACGAGCTGCGGGTCTCCTCGGCCGAGCGCGACGACGTCGTGGTGAGCCCGGTCGTCGTGGGCAGCGGGAACACGGCGGTCACGATCCCGCCGCTCAGCGCGCGGGGGACGGTGGTGTTCACCGTCCGCGAGAAGACGAAGGGGACGCCGCTCATCCCGGCGAAGCTCACCTTCAAGGGCGTGAGCCCGACCCTGGATCCGGGCTTCCACAAGGATCTCTCGGCGACACTCGGCGGGCAGGACATCCTGCCCGAGACTTTTGGCGGGACCCAGTCCGGGACGACGGGCGACGCGGCGGGACAGGGGAATGTCGTCTACACCGCGAGCGGCTCGGGTGGCATCCAGCTGCGCCCCGGCACTTACGATGTCTACGCCTCGCGCGGCATGGAGTACAGCGTCGCCCGCAAACAGATCCAGGTGGCGAGCGGGGGCGTAGCGACGGGCGATTTCGAGCTCAAGCGGGTCGTGCAGACCCCGAACGCCGTCTCGGCCGACTTCCACGTCCACTCCGGCCGCAGCCTGGACGCTTCGGCGCCCCTGCGCGACCGGGTGAAAGCCTTCGCGGCCGAGGGTGTCGAGGTCATGGTCTCGTCCGACCACGACAAGCACGTCGACTACGCCCCCATCATCTCGACCCTCGGGCTCTCGAGCCGCATGCGCTCGATCATCGGCAACGAGATGACCGGCTCGGTGCCAAATCCGCCTGCCTTCCCGAACTCGATCGGCCACATCAACGCCTGGCCGCTCCCTCTGAACAAGGACGAGGCGCGGGACGGCGCCATCCAGGACGAGTTCGTGGCGCCGAACTTCGTCTTCAAGCGGCTGCGCGACCAGGGCGCTGAGGTGATCCAGTACAACCACCCACGGGCTGGCGTATCGGGCCTCACCTCGATCGGCATCTTCAACAACATCGGGTGCAACCGCTGCGCCAACTCAATCGACGCGCCGTGCAACGTCGACACCGACTGTCCCGCCAGCCCGCCGCCGCAGGACTGCACCTGCGTCGGCTACCAGCCCGACCGGCCGATCAGCATGGCGCCCAACGAGATACTGCTCGATGACGGGGTGCAGGGGCCGGGCTCGCCCGCGAACCCGGACGGTCTCACCAACCTCGACTTCGACGTGATGGAGGTGGCGAACGGCGCCAAGGACAGCGACTTCAAGGCCCTGCGCCAGATGCGGCGCGACTGGCTCTCGCTCCTGAGCCAGGGCATCTTCAAGCCCGCGTCCGGCGTCTCCGACTCGCACCGGATCACGGTCGAGCATGCCGGCTGGGCGCGCACCTACGTCGTCGGCGTCGGCGACGACCCGGCGGCCCTCAACGTTACGGCGTTCGACGCGCAGGTGAGGGCGGGCAGCATGGTGGTCGCCGCCGGCCCCTACATCGAATTCACGGTGCGCCCGCAGAAGGGTGCGGTGGGCGGTCTCGGGCAGCTCGTGAACGGCTCGCCCAACGGCAAGGTGACCCTGCGGATAGGCGTGAGGAGCGCCGCATGGGTCCCGGTCGAGGAGGTCCGCGTCATCGCCAACGGGTTCGTGGTGGCGGCGTTCGACTCGACCACTACGCCGGCGGTCCGCCCGGTGCCGTCGGACTTCCAGTCGACCGTGGACACGGTGCGGTTCAGCGCCGAGCTCTCCATGACCGTCGCGGCCGACACCTACTTCATCGTCGAGGCGGGGCCGAAGATTCCGTCCAACATCAACACGCGGCCCGTCCCGCCGCCGATCGTCGACATCATCGAGCCGGACGTGGTCCCGATCGCAATCACCAACCCGATCTTCGTCGACCGGAACGGCAACGGGGTGTTTGAGCCGCCGGGGCTGCCCGTTATGATGGCGGGGAACACGCTCGGCGAGCAGCCCGTGCTGGCGGGCTCCGGCGGCATCTGGGAGCGCCTGTGGCAGGGCCTCGGGCGGCTCGCCTCCCGCCTCCGTGGCGAGGCTGTGGCCGAGCAGGCGCCGGGCCAGATGACCGGGGTGAGCAAGGAGGAGAAGGCCGAGGCGATCAAGAAGGGGGAGTACTTCCCGCTCCACGAGTTCTCGATCCCGCCCGACGTGGTCGAACAGGCCCGGCGCGCGGCGGAAGCGGCCCAGCAGGCTACCCCCCAGGGGGGCCCGAAGAGTCCGCCCGGCAAGTGAGGCGGGTCCGGAGCCGCGGCGCAGCCACCGCCCTCCTCCTCGCCCTCGGGCGGTCGGTCGCGGCGCACTGGCTCTCGCCAGAGGCGATCCTCGCTGACCTGAACGGCCCGCCTGGCCGAGCCCTCGGAGTCGAGCGGGCCGTGCGCGACGAAAAGACCCCCCGCCTCCTCGTCATCCGGGTGGGCGACGGCTGGTACGCCACGCCGGTCGCGAAACGCCGCGCGCAGGCGGGAGCCTGGCGCGAGCTCTGGCGTCACAACGTCGCGCAGGGAATCATCGCCGTCCTCGACGCCGGCAGCGACCAGCCGGTGGTTCACTTCGGCCCCCGCGGCGAGGTCGTCGAAGTCACCGAGCAGCGGTCCAAACGCTCCACCGGCAAGGGTCCCACCACCCCCCTTAAGGAACATACAAACTGACTATATTCTGGCTAAACGTTCGGTCGGAAGGTCTTTAGCCCTCTCCTCAAGGTGAAGACCGCCAACACCTCCTCGCTCGAGCGGCTGATCAGCCAGATCCGCTCGATCGAGGGCGTGACCCGCACCAACACGATGGTCGTCCTGTCCACTCACACCGAGCGGGTGCAGCTCACCGTCCATCCCAGCGCGTCGCCGCCGGCGTCTTCGGGCCGGCGCGCGCGGCGCAACGGGGAGCGGGGCGCGCACTTGAGGAGAGCGTGAGCATGCGGGACCGTGCGCCGCGGGGGCCCGCGCGAGGCGGCTGTAGCGTCCGAGATCTGGGGGTTACGTCAACGCCCCCGTTGTCGTGCCTACCCGCCAACGTGCGCGTCGAGCGGGGCAAGGTGGTGGCGCTGGCGTTTACCGGCGCGCGTCGGGCGACGCGGACGCGGCACGCGACGGCTAGAAGAGACAGTTGACGTCGGCCTGCACGCCGGTGTGGTCGGACGGCCAGCAGATGGCGTCCGGCGAGGGACCGCACGGCATCGCGAACGGGTTCGGCTCCTCGGCGAACAGGCGCGTGGCGACGCCGTCGCCGTCGGGATCGCCCGGCGGTTCGACATCGCCCGTGCAGATGGACCCCGCCGTGCGCGGCACCAGCCACACGTAGTCGATGCGCTCGACCTGCCCGAGCGCCTGGCTCTCCATGTCGGTGAGCGCGTCGTCGATGCGGCCCGACGTGCAGCCGACGCCGGTCATGGGATCGCATTCGGGGAACTCAGCCTGTAGATAGGTGTCGATCCAGCCGTGGTCGGCGAAGAGATCGTACACGAAGGATCCGGGCTCCTCGTTGAAGTCACCGACCGCAAGCGCGGGCGCCGGCACGTCGTGGGTGGCGTCGATGACCGCCGCCATCTGCACGGCCTGGCACTGGCGGACGGTGGCGGCGCCCGCGCCGCTGCACTCGGGCGGGCACGGCCCGAACGTGCCTTCGCACGGCGAGGTCGCCAAGTCGCTCCCGGACGCGAGGTGCGTTGCGTAGACGTCGAGCGCGCCGATCGGATGATCGATGCGCACGCGCAGCACGTTGCGCAGCGGGCCGAGCAGGTCGTGCGTCTCCTCGGCCAGGATCGGGTAGCGCGAGAAGATCATCTCGTCGTCGAACGGATTCGCGTTATGGTAGACCGACACGTACGGCGCCGGACACGCGTTGGTCAGCAGCGCCGCGAGCGACAGGGCGTTCTCGTTCGTTCCGCCCAGGTTGAAGACCTCCTGGAACGCGAGGACGTCGGGACAGCCGCGGGCGACGACGAACTGCCGGAGCAGCTCGAGGCGATCGGTGCGCCGGCAGCCCGACGTCTCGCGCGGACAGAAGATGCCGTGCAGGACGTTGAGGCTCGCGATGGTGACGCCGCTCGGCAGGCAGACCGCCGGCGCCGGTGCGCAGATCGCCCGGTACATACCCGCCTCGTTCGCCCGGATCGTGCCGCCGAACCGCGCGCAGTAGCGTAGCGCCGACAGCCGCAGCTCCACGTGCACCGGACCCGATTGCGCGGCCTCCAGGGTGCAGGGGAACGCGCCGCGGGCACTCACCCGGATCTGCCCGCCGCTCTTGCGCCGGTCGATCGTGATCGAGCGCACGCCCTGCGCGCTCGCCGACGCGTCGCGATAGCGCCAGCCCTCCTGCGCGCCGTCGCCTCTGATCGGCGTCCAGAAGCCCGGCGGCAGCGGAATCTCGGCGTGGCATTGCCCGGGGCCGCTCGACACGAACAAGCGAAGCGCCGCGCCGGCCGTCGGGTCGACGAACGGGGGAGCGATGGCGGGATCGGCGGCGGAGCGGAAGGAGAACGTGTGGCGCCTGGCGTTCCGCGCGCCCATGCCGAGGCTCTTTCCAGCGATCGGGACGTCGGCGGCCCCGGCGACCGCGACGAGGGCGCCGACGGTGAGCGAGAGACTCGCGCGGATCACGCCCCTCACGGGACAAGGCATCCCACCAAGTGCCGCCGGCCGTCAAGGCGCAGCTGCGATGCGATGGCTCACCGCGGGCGGGGGACCCGCGCGGCCAGTGAGGAAGCCGTGCCACCCGTCGGGTACGGTGGCATCGAGCAGACGGTGCATCTCGTCGATCAGGATCTGACCGCCCGTGGGCACGACGTGACGCTGATGGCGAGCGGTGGCTCGTCGGCGGCCGGTCGGCTTGTGCCGCTGACAAGTGAGCCCCTCGGAACTCCAGGAACGAAGCGAGACGTCGAGGGGTTCCGGGCGATCAAGGACCATGCGGCGCGACGAGCCGCCGAGGTGATCCACGAAGAGAGGCCGGACATCGTGCTGAACCACTCCTGGCGTGTGCTCGACTACCTCCGCACGAGCGCGTCGCTCACGACGGTGCACTATCCGCTGGACACGGGAGGCTATCGCCAGGTGTTTCACGCACGCGGCCACGCCACCTATGTATCGATCAGTCGGGCGCAGCAACGCGACGCACCAGGCTTGACGTTCGCGGGAAATGTCTACAACGGGATCGACGTTGCGGCGCTGCCCTACGCCGCGCGCGGGGGGGCTATCTCGCGTTCCTCGGGCGTGTATCGTCGGACAAGGGGCTCGACATCGCGATCCGTGCGGCGCAGGCAGCCGGCGTGCTGCTGAGAGTTGGTGCGAAGCTCGACTTCCCCCAGCGGTCGTGGTTCGACCAGGTCATCGCGCCGCTCCTTCGCCGGGGCGGTGTGGAACTCATCGGCGAAGTGCCGTCACGCGACAAGGGAGCATTTCTCGCCGGCGCGGTGGTGCTCCTGCATCCATCGCGCTGGAGCGAGCCTTTCGGCCTGGCGATGGTGGAAGCCATGGCGTGCGGTACGCCGGTGCTCGCCCTGAAGCGAGGCGCGGCGGCCGAGCTCGTCGAGGACGGTCGAACCGGCTTCCTGGTCGACGACGAGCCCGAGCTCACGGCCGCCATCGGTCGTCTAGAGCATATCGACCGCGCGGCGTGTCGCGCGCATGTGGCCGCGCGGTTCGACCGTCGCCAGATGGCCGAGGGCTACGAGAAGCTCGCCCAGGAACGTGCGAATGGGTCGTGATGCGACGCCGGGTTCGACGCGCGTCGTGGTGGCGAGGCGGCATCATCTACCAGGTCTATCCCCACTCGTGGTGCAACAGCAACGGAGACGGGGTGGGGGACATCGGTGGCGTCATCATACGAGCGACCAGCACCCGTGGTTTCTCGATTCGCGACGGTTCCGAGCATCGCGTCACCGGGATTACTACGTGTGGCGCCGGCCCGGACCGGGCGGCGCCCCTCCGAACAACTGGATCGGGTACTTCGGTCAGCCCGCATGGTGGTCAACGAAGACGGTGCCCCCCACGTTGACAACGCCGCGGCTGTATTCCTATGCTCGCGCGGATGAAAGGGATGGCGAGCATGATTAGTTTCAAGTGGGCTGCGTTCTCCGCGATGCTGATGATGGTTGCCTGTGGTAGCACGACGTCCACGCCGCCGGTGAGCGACGGCGGGCGAGACGGCGGGACGGGCGATGCGGGCGGCGCGACGGCGAACACCCAGTGCGGGAACCCGTCCAACCCGGGGAACGAGAAGGGTATCGGCAAGTACTGCACACACGCAGGAGGCCAATGCTCATCGCCCACAATGTGCGACAAGGATCTAGACGCGACCCGCGGCTTCGGCATGTGTGTGACGATCCTCATGTGCCAGCGCGGGCGCAATGACTGCGGCTCTGGCGCGACCTGTTGCAATACGCCGACGACGCAAAACATTCCAGTGTGTATCTCGAACACGTGCCTGCCGCGCGATTGCACGCCAGAGCCGTGAGCGAGCGCGTGTTCCTGCGGCTGCGAATGTTGCAGGCCCAGGCGCACTACGACGGCAGCCTCGTCGACGGCGCGCGGATGCTTCAGCTTGCGACCGAGCTGTACATCCGCCAGTACGGAGACGAGGGCTTGTTTCGGGGCGTACGAGTCGATGGCCCAGCGGGCCCGACGAGCTACCAGGACTTGTATGCGGCGGAGTCAACTGGATCAGCGCTTAGAGCTCTACGTTGACTACGGCCTGGCGATCCGAGCGCTGTGCGCCCGCATCGCGCTGATCCTGCTAGGCCTGCTGATCGGCCTGTTCCTTCTCGAGCTGTGCCTGCAGATCGCGGCGCGGTGGGCCGGGGACAGAAGCCTCCCGGTGGGCCTCGGCGTGCTCGCGGGACGTCGGCGTGTGCTGGCGCTCGGCGACTCTAACACCTACGGCCTTTACGTCAGGGCGGAGCGGGCGTATCCCAAGGTGCTCGAGCGGCATTGGAACGCCCGGCACCCGGACCGGCCGATCGAGGTGCTGAACGTCGCGTTCCCGGGGACCAACTCCTCCCAGGTGAGGAACCGCTTCGCGCGGTATCTCGAGGTGTTTCATCCCGACGTCGTCCTCGTCATGGTTGGCGCCAACGACATCTGGACGATGCCGGAGCCCGTCGCCGACGCGCCACCGAGCGCCGGCGTCCTTCTCTGGCGATACTCGCGCGTGTTCCGCATCTTCTTCATGCTCCGCCGGTGGGTGCAGGCGCCGGAGCTGAAGGTGCGCGACTTCAAGGCGCACACCTTCGAGGGCAACCCGGCCGGCCTGACGGCCGTGGAGGAGTACGGCGACGCGCGGTTCGAGGTCGGGTACCGTAGGCTGCCCAGCGAGCGCACGGCACCGCCGCCCGGGTCCACGACCTCCACGAACCTCCGCGCCGTCTGCGAGCGCGCGCGCCGCGACGCCGTGGAGGTCATCTTCGTGACCTATCCGGGGCTCACGAACTCGATGTACGTCGACGCGAGCCGCACGATCCGGCTCGCGGGGGCGACGTGCGGCGCCCGAGTGATCGACGTCGAGCAGGCGTTCGTGCCGGCGTGCAGCGCCGACGCGTGCCCCACACTGCTCTACGGTGACGGCCATCCCACGGCGCGCGGGCACGCGTTGGCCGCGAAGGTCGTGGGGCATGCGCTCAGCCGGTACTGGATGCGGCCGGCCGGCTCCCGCGCGGCCGCGGGCGCCTGAAGTATCTCGCATGGGGGGAGGGTGGGGGGGCGAGGATCCGGCAACGTCCGGGTTCGGCGGTTATGTGAACCTGGGCCCTATTATAATAGCTGCTATCTGCGGCGGCGCGCGTTCGACGGCTCGAGGCGCCGGTGGCGACGCCGGAGGGGCATGAGTACTGGTGACTGGCGCAGTCTTTCCAAAACCAACGCAACTGAACGCCGCCTCTCGGACGTCGCGAAAGCCGCCCTCCTTTCATCCCCGACTACGGTGCGGCCGTGGCCGGATGATGCCGCGCCGGCTGCACGTGCTGCTGGTCGAGGACAACGTCGCCGACGTCGAGATCGCGCGCCAGGCGCTCGCGCGGGCTGAGCTGCCGTGGTAACTCCACGTCGCGCGTGACGGCGAGGAGGCCGTCGCCTACCTCCGCCGGCATGGTCTCTAGGCGACGCCGGGTGCCAAGCCGCGGCCGCTGGCACCCCGGCCTACGGGCGGCCTCGCCTGTCGTTGATCGCGTGGCCACCGGGAGGACGGTTGTCCAGAGGCCCCAGGCGACATGGCCACCATCGCCGGCTCATCGCCGAGCAGGACCCGCCACCGGCCCGGCGACGACCCGAACCTGGACCCGGCCCTCGGAACGGCGGAACTGATTGCGGTAATAGCGGCTCCAAACGAACATACCGGGGACCCCTATGGCCATGGGCCAGAGCCAGCGAATGGTGGTCGGCAGCCAGTGGAACTGGACCACAGATACCGCGGTGACCGCGGAGACGTACGCGGAGAGCATCTTGCCCATGTGGATGAACCACCACGCCTGCTTGTGGCGGGGCGACCGCACGAGGCGGTAGAAGTCGCCGGCGGCCCCGACCATCACGCCGAGGCCGACGATGAGCATGACGAAACCCATCTCGCTGCCGGTCGAGAGCCCCAGGCGCGTTGCGCCCACCCCCGCCAAAGCCATCACCGCGACCCCGATCCAGTCGATCAGGCCGCCGCGGTAGTTCTGCCGCTTGATGATGTGGATCCGGTAGCCAGAGAGCGTGAGGAAGAAGATAACGAACGTCATGTAGAAGAGGAATAGGTCGTTGGCGAAGTACGCGAGCGGCACCGCCGCGAGCAGCGCAACGAATATGGACCACACGAATATCCGGCCCCACAGGCGGTGCCACCACCCACCTTTGGTGACCAGCATGGCGGCCGGCGCGACGATCATGGCGACCGCGCCGGGCACCACGTGCAGCCGGATCGCCCAGTATTCGAGCGCGTGGAGCGTCATCCGGCTCACCACTATGCCACTGAAGCACCCGGGATCTCCATTACCTGAGTACGGGAGCACGCGGCCACGATTCTCCCGTCCGCCGGCGGTGTGGTAGGACCGCCCATGTCGTCATCCCCGCGCTCACCGTCGCCGCTACCTGCTTCGCCTGGCGGGGGTTCCTGAGCGCCGCAAACACCGGCATGAGGGGGCTCGTATTCGGGCACCTCGTCTGGGTGGCCTGGCATCCCTCCCGCCCGGCGCTCGCCGGCGCGGTTGCGGCCGCCGCCGCGCTGGCGATCACCGGTTCGCCAGCGTCAGAGTGGAGCCGGCCTCATCGCGCGACCGAGGTCGCCCTCGCCGCCCTCGTGCTGGCCGCCTTCGGCCTGGTGACGGCTTCGTTCGCCCGGCTCGCGCTCCACACGGAGGCCGCGATCGCGCGCGGCGACGTCGCCGGGCGCCGGTTTCGCTACGTCAACACGGTGCCCGTTGACGAGATCCGGGACTCCTACATCGAGTACCTCCGGGTGCCTGGATTCACCGAACGGAAGCGGGCGCTCCACGAGTTCCTCGTCAACGCCGGCGCCCTAACCCAAGGACATTGCTGACGATGATCGTTTTCGCTAGGGGGGATGCACGCGAAACCACGTGCGTCTTTGGACCCGCTTCCTGCACGCGGCAGGACTCGTTCTTATCGCCCTGACCACGGCCCTGGGGACCACCGAGATAGCCCTGCACTCCCTTCGGTACCGAACCCCGCTCTACGGCCGGCGTAATACCCACTGGAGCGCAGCCGGCAACGCGCTTGCTGCCGAGGTGATAGCCGCCCGGCTGCCGGACCCGCCTCGACACGACGGACGGCTATCGGTCCTAGATCCAGGGGTTGCGTCAACTCCCCCGGTTGTCGTGCCTACCCGCTCGTGCCTACCCGCCCCAGGGTGGTGAGCAAATCCCAGGGGCTGCTGTCAGTCCTCCGATCCGCACGCGGCGACCTCCGCGTTGGGAGGAGGTTCGCCGGAGGGCCGTCGGGCGTTTCATCGACACGGCCAGGGCGCGGCCGACGCCTGTGCGCCCTACCCGGGACGCTGACTTCGTGACAGCCCGGCGCTGAGAGCCCAACGGCCGAGCCAGGTGGTGCCGAGCGCTCCCGAGAGGACGGCGGCAACCCCGGCCGGAAGCAGGTGCCAGGTGAGCACGTGCAGGGGGGCGTCGATCGGACAGACGACCCGCATCGCAAGGTTCGCGAGCAGGAAGGCGGCCGCGCCGGCGAGCGCACCACCATCGCGGGTGTCACCGGCGCCCCCCGCCGGAGCGCGACCACGAGCATCACCCCACGGGAGGGCCGCCAGAGCCACTCGAGGCACCCCGCACCCACGGCAGCGAATCCGCCGCTGATCGGAGGCGGTCCCCCCGGCTCTGAGAGGAGCGCCGCCACCGCTGCGACGACGAGGCTGACGGCGAAGCAGAACCCGCCACCCGCCGAAGCGGCGATCCGGGGCGGCCGCGCGGAAGGCGAGCCAGGTGCTGATACCCGCACCCGCTGCGAGGAAGCCGATCTCGAGCGCAAAGGCGGGCGCTCGGAGCCGGTCGGCGAGGTCCGTGCGCGGGTGGGAGATACCGACTGCATCCCCATCCACCAGCACGCGCGCTTGGCGCGCACGAGCAAGATCGCTCGCCCCGACCCTCCGTGCTAGAAGTCCCACGTATCCTACACTTCGTCGGCAACCTCCGTCGCTCGGTCGATCCGCTCCCGGACCCCGAAGAGCCCATCCGCACTGAGCTCTTCAGCGTCGAGCGACTCGAGCAGCACGCCGAGAGCCTCGCGGCCGCGCAGCGCGTAACCGCAGACCCGCGGCGCGGGTGGCGCGTGCTGCCGCGGCTCGTCGACAACGGTCGCATTCTTCTTGCTTCCTACCGCGCCATCGCACGAGCGATCCGCGAGGAGCGCGCGATCACCGCGGCGGCCGAGTGGCTGGTCGACAATTTCCACATCGTGGACGACCAGGTCCGCCAGATCCGCGAGGATCTGCCGCACCGCTTCTACCGCGAGCTGCCCAAGCTCGCGGCCGGGTTCCTGGAGGGTTACCCCCGGGTCTTCGGGGTCGCCTGGGCATTCGTGGCGCACACGGACAGCCGCTTCGAGCCCGAGGCCCTGCGGCGGTTCGTGCACGCCTACCAGCGCGTGCAGCCGCTCACGATCGGGGAGCTGTGGGCGGTCCCCATCACGCTGCGCATCTTACTGGTCGAGAACCTCCGGCGGCTCGCGGAGCGGATCGTGCGGGACCGGGCGGCGCGCCAGGAGGCCGACGTGCTCGCCGACCGGCTGCTCGGCCTCGGTGGACGGACACCGGCAGACGCGACTGCGGCACTGGCGCGTGTCGAGAAGGGGCGGCTGCCCACGGCCTTCGCCGTGCAGCTCGTCCAGCGCCTGCGCGAGCAGGATCCGGACCTCGTACCGGCGCTGCGCTGGCTCGAAGAGCGGTTCGCGGCTCGAGGCACGACGACCGAAGAGACCGTGCGCCTCGAGCATCACCGGCAAGGCGCCATGAACGTGACCGTGCGCAACATCATCACGAGCATGCGCCTGATGTCGAGTTTCGACTGGAGGGAGTTCTTCGAGAGCGTGAGCCCGGTCGACGAGGTGCTCCGCACCGACACGGACTTCGCGGCGCTGGACTTCCCGACCCGCGACCGCTACCGCCATGCGATAGAGGACCTGGCGCGGGGCTCCCGCTACTCGGAGGTCGAGGTGGCCTGCCGGGTGGTGGCGCGCACGAAGCAGGCTGGCGCGGCGGGCGACCCCGAGGAGCACGAGCGCTGGCGGGACCCCGGATTTCACCTGATCGCGGAAGGACGCGCAGCGCTCGAGCGCGAGCTCGGCTTTCGCGTCCGCCCGGGGCGGTGGCTAGCGCGCACCTACCTCGCCGCCCCCATGCCGGCTTACGTGGGGACGGTCGCGCTCCTGAGCGGCCTCGTCCTCGCCCCGCCCCTGATCCTCACCGTGCACGTCGGCGTTGGCCCTCTCGGGCTCCTCCTCTTCGCCCTGCTTGCACTCGTGCCGGCGATCGACCTCGCCATCGCGCTCACGAACCTCGGAGTCGTCGAGCGGATTGGCCCCCGGCCCTTGCCGAAGCTCGAGCTGCGCGACGGGGTGCCGGCCGAGCTGCGGACGCTGGTGGTGATGCCCGCGCTGCTCACCAGCGAGGCCCACGTCGAGGAGCTGATCGCCCAGCTCGAGGTGCACCACCTCGCCAACTCCGATGGCGAGCTCCGCTTCGCCCTCCTCTCGGACTGGACCGACGCCCCGGCCGAGACGATGCCGGACGACGAGCGGCTCTTCGCGGCGGCGGCCGAGGGGATCGCGCGCCTGAACGCGCGGCATGGTCCCGCGCCCGACGGGACGGAGCGCTTCTTCGTCTTCCATCGGACCCGACGCTGGAACGAGCGCGAGGGACGGTGGATCGGGTGGGAGCGCAAGCGCGGGAAGCTCCACGAGCTCAACCGCCTGCTGCGTGGGATCGACACCACCTTCGTGGCGGTGGGCGGCCGGCCGCCTGCGGTGCCATCGGGGATCCGCTACGTCATCACCCTCGATGCCGACACCCGGCTCCCCGTCGGTTCCGCGCGGGCGCTGATCGGCACCATCGCGCATCCCTTGAACCGGGCACGGTACGACCCGCACGCGGGGCGGGTGATCGACGGCTACGGGGTGCTTCAGCCGCGCGTGACGCCGACGCTGCCCCCCGACCGGAAGGGCTCCGTGTACCAGTGGATATCAGCCGGCCCGTGCGGGATCGACCCCTATGCCTCGGCGGTGTCGGACGTCTACCAGGATCTCTTCGGCGAGGGATCCTACACCGGTAAGGGCATCTATGACGTGGACGCCTTCGAGGCATCGCTCGCCGGCCGCGTGCCCGAGAACGCCATCCTGAGCCATGATCTCTTCGAGGGGGTTTTCGCGCGCGCGGGGCTGGTGACCGACATCGCCTTCTTCGAGGAGTTCCCGACCCACTACCAGGTGGCTGTGCTCCGCCAGCATCGCTGGGCACGCGGCGACTGGCAGCTCCTCCCGTGGATCGTCGGGCGGCGCGCCGCAGGCGTGCCCTTCCTCGGCCGGTGGAAGATGATCGACAACCTCCGGCGGACGCTCTCGGCTCCCTCCGCCGTCTTGACGCTCCTCGCCGGCTGGACGCTCGCACCGCGGGCGGGGATGTGGACGGCGTTCATCCTCGCCGTCATCGCCCTCCCGGCGCTCGTGCCCGTCCTCACCCGGGTCGTGCCGCGCCGGCGGGGCATCTCGAAGCGGAGCCACGTGCTCGGGGTAGGCGCCGACCTGGCGATGGGTCTCGCGCAGGTGACGCTCACGGTCACCCTGCTCGCCCATCAGGCGTGCGTGATGGTGGACGCGATCGCCCGCACCATGGTCCGCCTCTACGGGACGCATCGGCGGCTTCTGGAGTGGGTGACCGCTGCGCAGGCGAAGTCCGCTCTCGGCCTCGAGCTGACCGGCTTCTACCGCCGGATGGTCGCGGCCGTGGGGCTCGCGGTCGTGGCTGCCGCGCTCGTCGCCGTCGTCCGGCCGGCGACCTTCCCGATGGCGGCGCCGTTCCTCGTCCTCTGGGTCCTCTCGCCGCTCGTGGCCCAGCGCATCAGCCTGCCGCCCCGAGCGTTGGGCGACGAGCCGCTGGCGCCGCGCCATGAGCGGCTGCTCCGTCTCACCGCTCGGCGGACGTGGCGCTTCTTCGAGACCTTCGTGGGGCCAGAAGACCATGCGCTACCGCCCGACAACTTCCAGGAGGACCCGAAGCCGGTGGTCGCCCACCGGACCTCGCCCACCAACATCGGCCTCTATCTCCTCTCCACGATCGCAGCCCGCGACTTCGGGTGGCTCGGCCTCCTCGACACCGTCGAGCGCCTCGAGGCGACGTTCGAGACCCTCAGGCGCATGGAGAGGTTCCACGGGCACTACTACAACTGGTACGACACCCGCACGCTGCGTCCGCTCGAGCCGCCGTACGTCTCGTCCGTCGACAGCGGAAACCTCGCCGGTCACCTCCTCGCCCTCGCGCAGGCCTGCCGGGAGCTGATGAACCGCCCGCTGCTCGCCCCGTGCGCGGTGGCGGGCATCGAGGACGCGCTCGGGCTCGTGCGCGAGTCCGCGGCGGCGATCCCCGACGACCGGCGCACCCAGACAGTGACCCGCAGGCAGCTCGCCGACGCCGTCGAGGCCCTGGCAAGCACGCTCGGCACCGCGGCAAACACGCCCGCTGGATGGGCGCACTGGCTCGGCGAGCTGGACGGCCTGGCTCACACCCTGGTCGACGTGGCGACGACGCTGGACGCCGAGCGCGGCGACGGGGCCGCGGCTGAGCTGCTCACCTGGTCCGGGGCCCTTGCCGCCACCGTAAAGGGCCACGCGCGCGATCTCGACACCTTGCTGCCCTGGGCGCGTCACACGGGTGCGGCCGACGGCGAGAACGGCCTCCTCGCCACGCTACCGGCGCCGGCCGAGATGTCGGACCACTCGGCCGCAGCGCTCGCCGAGCTAGCGGACCGTTCGGGGGACGCCGGTCACGCCGCGCTCGCCGAACACCTCGAGCGCGCCGCCGATGCCTGCGGCACGCTCATCCGCCGCCTGCTCGGCCTCGCCCGCTTTGCGCGCGAGCTCTTCGAGGCCACGGAGTTCGGCTTTCTCCTCGACCCCACGCGCAACTTTTTCTCGATCGGCTATCGCGTGCGCGAGGGCGATCCGGACCCGAACTACTACGACCTCCTCGCCTCCGAGGCGCGGCTGGCCAGCTTCGTCGCCATAGCCAAGGGCGACGTCCCGGCCTCTCACTGGTTCCAGCTCGGGCGCGCCATGACGCCCGTCGACCGGGGCTCGGCGCTCATCTCCTGGTCGGGCTCCATGTTCGAGTACCTGATGCCCGCGCTGGTCATGCGCTCACCACCCGGCAGCCTCCTCGAGCAGAGCTATCGCCTCGTCGTCCGCCGCCAGGAGCGCTACGGCGCGACGCGCGGCGTGCCCTGGGGCATCTCGGAGTCGGCCTTCAACGCACGTGACCTCGAGCTGACGTATCAGTACTCGAACTTCGGCATTCCGGGCCTCGGGCTCAAGCGCGGCCTCAGCGAGGACCTGGTGATCGCACCCTACGCGACCGCCCTGGCGGCGATGATCGACCCCGGCGCCGCGGCCGAGAACCTCGGGAGGCTCGCCACCCTCGGCGCCCGCGGGGCCTACGGGTTCTACGAGGCGCTCGACTACACGGCCACCCGCCTGCCGGTCGGCGGCGCCGCGGGCCTCGTGCGCGCCTACATGGCGCACCACCAGGGCATGTCCGTGGTCGCCATCGCGAACGTCCTGCACGACGGCGCCATGCGGGCGCGCTTTCACGCCGCGCCCATCGTGAAGGCCGCCGATCTGTTGCTCCAGGAGCGGGCGCCGCGGGACGTCGCAGTCGCTCGGCCGCGAGCCGAGGAGGTGAAGACGGCGGCCCACGTCCGCGATCTGGTCGGCCCGGTGTCGCGCCGCTTCACATCGCCGCACGACCCGGTACCGCGGACGCACCTCCTCTCGAACGGCCACTACGCGGTGATGATCACGGCGGCGGGGTCGGGCTACAGCCGCTGGCGCGATCTCGCGGTCACGCGGTGGCGCGAGGACGTCACCCGCGACGCGTACGGTCAGTATGTCTTCCTCCGTGACGCGGACGGCGGCGAGGTATGGTCAGCGGGCCACCAGCCGAGCGGCGTCGAGCCGGACGCCTACGAGGCCATCTTCTCCGAGGACCGTGCCGAGATCCGACGGCGCGACGGCGCGATCGCGACGACGCTCGAGGTGGTGGTGTCGCCCGAGGACGACGCGGAGGTACGTCGGGTGACCATCACGAACC
>VBKJ01000216.1 GCA_005879795.1 Deltaproteobacteria bacterium | reverse complement strand
GTGCGCTCGCTTCGGGCTGCGCGATGCCCTTGCGCGGCGTGTTCGCGATCCGCCGCCGCTTCGCCATCGAGCCGATGAACTGCACGCCCTCGCCGAGGAGCCGCTTCGCCTCCTCCCGGCTGGTCGCCATCTTCTTGACCGACTTCCAGATGTAGCGTGGCGTGAAGTAGTAGCGCCGGTAGAAGGTCTCGACCGCCTTGAAGATCTCGTCGGCGGAGACCTCCGGATACGAGACCGTGCACTTCTGGTAGCCGGTCTCGTCGACCAGGCTGTCGACGGTCAGGTAGTCGTTCCTGGTCACGAAGTCGTAAAAGGCGGTGCCCGGGTAGGGCGAGGCGAGCGAGACCTGGAGCGTCTCGGGCTGCATCTCGCGCGCGAAACGCATGGTCTCCTGGATGGTGTCGCGGGTCTCGCCCGGGAGGCCCAGGATGAAGGTCCCGTGGATCAGGATGCCGAGCTCGTGGCAGTCCCGGGTGAAGCGCCGGGCGCGCTCGACGCTCACGCCCTTGCGGATGTTCTTCAGTATCTGCTCGTTTCCCGACTCGTAGCCGACGACGAAGAGGCGGAGCCCGCCATCTTTCAGGACCTTCAGGGTCTCCCGGTCGACGTTGGCACGCGAGTTGGTCGACCAGGTGATGCCCATCCTGCCGAGGCCCTGCGCGATCTCGCGCGCGCGCGGCGGGTCGGCGGTGAAGGTGTCGTCGTCGAAGAAGAGCTCCTTCATCTTCGGGAAGCGCCGCCTCATGTGCGACACCTCCTCCAGCACGTTGCCCACGCTCCGCACGCGGTAGGTGTGGCCGGTGGTCACCTGCGGCCACAGGCAGAAGGTGCAGCGCGCCGGGCAGCCGCGGCCGGTGTAGAGCGACACGTAGGGGTACTGGCAGTAGGGGCTGTTGTACTTGAGATAGTCGAGGTCGCGCTCGTAGACCTCGGTCACGAAGGGGAGCGCGTCGAGCTGCTCGGTGGTGAGGGACGGCGGTTCCTCGTTGTGCACCACCGTTCCGTTCTGGCGGTAGCTGATCCCCTTCACGTCCGCGAAGGGGCGGCCCTCCGCGACCGCCACCACCGCCAGATCGAACTCCTTGCGGGCGACGAAGTCGATGACCGGCGCGTAGCGCAGCGACTCCTCCGGCATGGCGGTGACGTGACCGCCCACGAAGCCGACCTTGATCTCGGGCTTCGCGTCCTTGATCGCCTGCGCCGTGCGCACGTCGGCGCGGAAGGAGGGTGTGCTCGTGTGCACGACGACCAGGTCGAAGTCACGCGCGATGCGGACCGTCTCCTCGGGCGACACGCCGTGCGGCGGAGCGTCGAGCACGCGCGCGCCGGGCAGCATCCCCGCCGGGTAGCAGAGCCAGGTGGGGTACCAGAACGACCAGACCTCGCGCTTTGCCTGGTAGCGCGAGCCGGCGCCCCCGTCGAAGTCCTCGTACGAGGGTGGGTTCAGGAAAAGCGTGCGCATCTCGTCCCCTCCTGGGCGCGACGCGGCTCGCGACACCGGCCGCCATACCGCGATTGCCTTAGAACAGTCGTCTTGACCGAACGGTCAATGGCGGGCGTCTATCCTAAGGATTACGGCCGTGCAAGGGGTTGCGGGTTGTAACGGCGTTTCAGCGAAGAAAACGCGAGCTTGCGGCTGCCGAGGACCGCCGCTATAAGCGGCCACCCCAAAAGGGCGTCGATGGGTGAGTCGAAGCGGCTGCTCCTCCGTGCGCCGGGTGTCGTCCTCGCGGCGGGAGCGCACGACGCGCTCTCCGCGAAGCTGGCCGAGCAGGCCGGGTTCGACGCCATCTGGGCGAGCGGCTTCGGCATCTCCGCCGTCCGCGCCGTCCCGGACGCGAACATCCTGACGCTCACGGAGACCCTCGAGGCCGTCCGCCGCATCGTCGACGCGGTCGGTCTGCCGGTCATCGCCGACTGCGACAACGGCTATGGCAACGCCATCAATGTCATGCGGACCGCCGGCGAGTTCGAGCGCGCGGGCGCCGCCGGCATCTGTATCGAGGACAACGAGTTCCCGAAGCGCTGCAGCTTCTACGCCGGGGTGCGCCGGGCCCTGGTCCCGGTGGAGGAGCACGCGAGGAAGGTCGAGGCGGCGACGGCCGCGCGGCGCGATCCGGGGTTTCTGGTGATCGCCCGCACCGAGGCCCTCATCGCCGGGCTTGGTCAGGAGGAGGCGCTCAGGCGCGCGAGAGCGTACGCCGACGCCGGCGCCGACGCCATCCTGATCCACTCCAAAGCGAGCGATTTCACGGAGCTACGTGCCTTCGCGGCAGCCTGGGACTGCCCCGTCCCCCTGGTTGCGGTGCCCACTACCTACCCGACCGTGAGTGCCGCCGAGCTCGCGGCGGCGGGCTTCCGGATGGCGATCTTCGCGAACCAGGCGCTGCGCGCAGCGATCGTCGCCATGCGCGACGTCCTCGGGGAGATGCGGCGCAGCGGCAAGGCGGGCAGCGTCGAGGAGCGGGTCGCGCCGCTCGAGGAGGTCTACGCTCTCGTCGGCGTGCCGGAGCTCAGGGCGAACGAGCAACGCTTCCTCTTCGCCGGGGACGAGGCGCCGCGCGCCGTCATCCTGGCGGCCGGCTTCGAGCCACAGCTCCTGCCCCTCATCCAGGACCGCCCGAAAGCGATGCTCGAGGTGAGAGGTCGCACCATCCTCGAGCGGCAGGTGGAGGCGCTCCGGCACTGCGGCGTGCGGGACGTGGTGGTGGTGCGGGGCTACAGGAAGGAGCGCATCTCGCTTCCCGGGCTTCGCTTCGTCGACAACGATCGCTTCGCGGAGACGGGCGAGGTCGGCTCTCTGTTCGGCGCCGAACGCGAGCTGGACGGCCCGTTCGTCCTCCTCTACGGCGACATCCTCTTCGACCCCGCCATTCTGGTCAAGCTGCTCCAGACGAGGGCCGATGTGGCGGTGGTGGTCGATCGCTCCTTCCACGACACCTATCGCGCGGGGCTGGGGCTCCCGACCGGTCCGCTCGACCTGGTCGTGACCGAGACGCCGCCCAACGGCCGCCGCTTCGTCGGGCCCGAGGGCGGGAGCCGCGTGCTCCGCATCGGCCCCGAAGTCGCGTCCGAGGACGCGCACGGCGAGTTCATCGGCATGGCGATGTTCTCCGCCGCCGGCGCCGCGGCGCTGTGCGCCGTCCACCGCGAGCTGGCCGCCCGCGGTGCCGAGGGGCTCGAGCGCGCGAGCGTGACCCACATCCTCCAGGCGCTGATCGACCGCGGCCGCCCGGTCGCGTCGGTCGACATCCACAAGGGCTGGATGGAGATCGACACGATCGAGGACTACCACCGCGCGTGCGCCGAGGTGGCGCGCTAGCGAGTCCCACCGGTGGTGTCCGAGCTACGAGCGCCCGGGCGGGTGGCCCGGCGGCGAGCTGACGCGCCTCGCGGGCCTCGGGACGGACCTGCTATAGCGCTCCGTCGTGGCGAAGACCTACCAGGAGGGCCGATGATCCAGCTCTACGACAAGGATACGGGCGCCCCGCTCGGTGCCATCACCGAGGAGCAGCTCCAGTTCCTGGCCGACCAGCTCGAAGAGGAGTCGCCCGAGGACCAGGACTACTACATCAACGAGCCGACGCTCGACGCCTTCGAGGAGGCCGGCGCGGACCCCGCCCTCCTCGCCCTGCTGCGCAAGGCCCTCGGCGAGCGGGAGGAGATGGAGATCCGGTGGGCGCGGTCGTGAGGATGCGCCTTCCATGAGCGGCAGCGTCCCCGCCGACCGCTTCGTCGACGGCCTCCTCTGTGCCGGCTTCGACTTCTTCGTGGGCGTCCCCTGCTCGCTCGTGAAGACGCTGCTCGCCGAGCTCGAGCGCCGGGGGCTTTACCTCGGCGAGACGCGCGAGGACGCGGCGCTCGGGGTCGCGGCCGGCGCCTATCTCGCCGGGCGGATGCCGGTCGTCATCATGCAGAACTCGGGGCTGGGCGTGTCGCTCAACGCACTCGGCTCGCTCCACTTTCTCTACCGCATCCCCGCGCTCCTGCTCGTCACCTGGAGGGGCTACCAGGGCGAGGACGCGCCCGAGCACCTCGTGATGGGCGAGGTGCTACCGCGCGTGCTCGAGCTTTTCGGTGTCCCGTTCCGCGCTCCGCTGGTGGAGGCGATGGTGGCAGACGTCGACTGGGCCGCGGCGCGCATCCGCGAGACGCGACGGCCCGTCGCGCTCGTCGTCCGGCCGGGCATCTTCGAATGACCCTCGCGGACGCCCTCGCCGTCCTCACTCCCGCCGTCCCCGACGGCACCGTCTGCATCCATGCCAACGGCTACATCGGCCGCGCCGGCTGCGCGGCGCGCGACCGCGAGGAGTGCTTCTACATGATCGGCTCGATGGGCCTCGCCTCCTCGATCGGGCTCGGCGTCGCCCTCGCCCAGCCGCGCCGGCGGGTGCTCGTCCTCGACGGCGACGGCAACGTGCTCATGAACCTCGGCACGCTCGCCACCATCGCCGCCGCGCGGCCCGCGAACCTGCTCCACGTCTGCTTCGACAACGGCGCGCACGCCTCGACCGGGGCCCAGCCGACCGTCTCCGACCGCGTGCCGCTCGATGAGCTGGCGCGAGCGGCGGGCTACCGCTTCGTCGGCCGGGTGGAGACGCGCGCGGCGCTCGCCGCCGCGGCGCCCGCCTTCCTCGCGCGCGAGGGGCCGGCCTTCCTCCTCGTGCGCATCGCGCTCGGGCCGCCGGGGCCGCCTGCGCCACGCATCCCGCACGCGCCGGAGGCCATGACCGCTCGCTTGAGGCGAGGGCTCGGCGCCGGGCGATGATCCTCCTGAATCCCGGCCCGGTGAACGTCTCGCCGCGCGTCACCGCGGCGCTCGCGCGCGGCGACCTCTGCCACCGCGAGCCCGAGTACGGCGACCTCCAGGCGTCGATCCGGTCGCGTCTCGTGCGCGCCTTCGCGCCGGCGGGCGGCTTCACCGCCGTCCTCATCACCGGCTCGGGCACGGCGGCGCTCGAGGCCGCGGTCACGAGCGTCCTCTCCGCGCGCGGGCGGCTGGTGGTGGTCTCGAACGGCGTCTACGGCGAGCGCATCGCCGCCATGACCGCGGCGGCGCGCCTGCCGCACACGGTGGTGGAGGGCGCGTGGACCGAGCCGCCGGACCTGGCCGCGGTCGAGCGCGCCCTCGGCGCGCCCGACGTCGAGGCGGTCGCGGTCGTGCACCACGAGACGACGACCGGGCTCCTCAACCCGGTCGCCGAGGTCGGCCGCCTCGCGCACGCGCGGGGGAAGCTCGTGCTGGTCGACTCGGTGAGCGGGCTCGCGGGCGACGCGCTCGACGTCGCGGAGGCCGACCTGGTCGTCGGCACGGGCGGCAAGTGCATCCAGGCCTTCCCGGGGCTCGCCTTCGTCCTCGTGCGCGAAGAGGCGATGGCGCGCCTCGCGACCTACCCACGGCGCTCGCTCTACCTCTCGCTGCCCGTCCACCACGGGGCGCAGGAGCGCCGCAACGTCCCCTTCACGCCGGCGGTGCAGCTCGCCTACGCCCTGGACGAGGCATTGGCCGAGCTCCTGGAGGAAGGCGTGGCCGCGCGCGTCGCGCGTTACGCGGCGGCAGCCAGGCTCCTGCGCGACGGCTTCACGAGGCTCGGCCTCGGCTTCGTCCTCCCGCCCGTGCGCCGCTCCAACTCGCTCACCTCGCTCTGGCTTCCCGCCGGGCGGACGTACGACGCGCTCCACGACGGGCTCAAGGCGCGCGGCTTCGTTGTCTACGAGGGTCAGGGCCGGCTCGCGCGCGAGATCTTCCGCGTCGCCAACATGGGGCAGCTCGCGCGCGCGGACTTCGAGCGCTTCCTCGCGGCGCTCGCCGAGGTGCTGGGCGCGTGACCGCGATCCTCCTCGCCGCCGGCGTCGGCAAGCGCCTCCTCGGCTTCTCGAACGGCCGGCCGAAGTGCCTGATCGAGATCGGCGGAAAGAGCCTGCTCGTGCGGCTCCTCGAGGGGCTCGCCGCCGCGGGCGTGCGCGAGGCGGTCGTCGTGGTCGGCTTCGGCGAGGACGCCGTGCGCGCGGCCGTCGGCGACGGGCCGCGGGGCATCCGGCTGGGCTACCTCTCGAACCCGCGCTTTCGCGAGGGCGCGATCCTCTCGCTGTGGACGGCGCGCGAGCTGCTCGACGGCCCCGTCCTCGTGATGGACGCGGACGTCCTCTGCCCGCCCGCCATGATCGCGCGTCTGGTCGGGTCGCCGCACCGGAACTGCTTCCTCCTCGATGCCAGCGTCGAGCCGACGGGCGAGGAGCAGATGCTCCTCGTGCGCGGCGAGCGGGTGATGGACATCGCCCGCGGCGGGGCGCCCGGGTACGAGCTCGCCGGCGAGTCGGTCGGGTTCCTGAAGCTCGCGGCGGGCGCGGCACGCGTGCTGCACGAGCTGCTCGAGCTCCGCGTCGCCGCCGGCCACACCGCGATCGAGCACGAGGAGATCTACCCGGAGCTCCTAGAGCGCGTCGTGGTCGGCTTCGAGCGCGTGGACGGCATGCCCTGGACGGAGATCGACTTCCCCGAGGACGTGGCGCGCGCCGAGCGCGAGGTGCTGCCGCGCATCGAGCCGTGACCGACGCTCCCCCCATCCGCGAGGCGATCATTCTTCCCGAGGCGGGGGATCCACTCCGTCCGGTGGCGCGCGTGCCGCTCCTCGTGCGCACGATCCTGGCGCTCCAGCGGGGCGGTGTGGAGCGCTGCACGCTCGTCGGGCCGCTCGCGCCTCCGGCGGACCCCCGCATCCGCTGCGCACTCTCCACCGCCCCGAGGCTGACGCCGCCCTCCGACGACGCGCTCCGGTTCGTGATCGGCGCGGGGACGGTCATCGACCCGGCCCTGGTGCGCGACCTCCAGGCGCGCGCCCGCCCCGGGGAGGTGCTCGAGGTCGAGGCGGACGGCGCGCGCGTGCGGGTCGCGCCGGGACCGCTGGTCGCCGGGAACGGCGGGGCGCAACTCGGCCCCGGCGCCGGCACGCTCCGGCGCGCGGGTAGCGCCGGCCTCGAGCAGGCCCTCTTGAGCGCCCTCGAGAACCCGCGTGACGGCTACCTGGACGGCCTCCTCCGCCGCCTGTCGCGGCCGCTCACCCGTCTCCTCATCCGCACGCCCATCACGCCGAACGTGGTCACGGTGATCGGCATCGCCCTCGGGGTCGCCGGCGGCCTCCTCCTCGGTGTGCCGGGCGTGGCGCCGGTGGTGGCGGCGATCGTCCTGCTGGAAATCTCGGGGGTGCTCGACTGCTCGGACGGTGAGCTCGCGCGCCTCCGCTTCGCCGAGTCGCGCCTCGGCCACTGGCTCGACGTGACGGGTGACACGGTCGTGCACGTCGCGGTCCTGGGCGGGATCACCCTGCGCGTCGCGCGCGCCGGCAGCGCCCCGGGGTGGCCGTCGCTGGCGGCGCTGCTCCTGGGTGTCCTGGGTGCGTTCGTGATGATCAGCTGGAGCGACGCGACCGAGGCGCGCCGCGGGCGCGTGGCGGGCTGGGACAACCGGCTCCTCGACCGGGTGCTCTCGCCGCTCACCACGCGCGACTGGCACGTCTTCCCCGTCCTCTTCGCGCTCGCCGGACGTCTCGACCTCCTCGTGCCGGCCGCCGCGGTCGGGGCAAACCTGTTCTGGGTGACGGGGCTCGTCCTCCTGCTGCGTGTGCTGCCCAGGACCCGTACGAGCTCCTAGTATGCTTGGTTGCTCGCGGCTTGAGCCCGCGGCAGTGGGCGAGTAGACTCCGCGCCCGATGTCGTGGTGGCTGTGGCTGGTGCTGGGGCTCGCGCTGCTGGCGTCCGAAGCGTTCACGCCGGGCGCCTTCTTCGTCTTCTTCTTCGGGCTCTCCGCGATCGCGGTCGGTCTCGCGGTGCGGCTCGACCCCCACACCGCGGGCTGGTTCCAGTTGTTCCTCTTCTCGCTGCTCTCCGTGCTCTCGGTGGTCTTCCTGCGCGGCCCGCTGCTCAGGCGCATCATGCCCGTCCAGCGCGAGGGACTGGCCGTCGACTCGCTCGTGGGCGAGGTGGCCGTGCCACTCCAGGACCTGGCGCCGGGGGCGGTCGGCAAGGCGGAGCTCCGAGGCACGGCGTGGACGGCGAAGAACGTGGATGCGCGCCCGCTCGCGCGCGGCGAGCGCAGCATCGTGGCGCAGGTGGACGGCCTGGTGCTGTCCCTGCGCGCGCAATAGCGGAGGGAGGAGCACAATGACCGGAGCCCTGATCACCGTCCTGGGTCTTGCCGTGCTCGTGATCATCGTCATCTCCCGGACGGCGGTCGTTGTCCCGCAGCAGAGCGCCTTCGTGGTCGAGCGGCTCGGCCGCTACCGCGCCACGCTGGACGCCGGCTTTCACATCCTCCTCCCCTTCATCGACGCGATCCGCTACCGGCACTCGCTGAAGGAGCACGCGGGCGAGATCCCGGAGCAGATATGCATCACAAGGGACAACGTGCAGGTGCACGTGGACGGCGTGCTCTATCTGAAGGTGCTCGATCCCGAGCGCGCCTCCTACGGCGTCGCCGACTACTTGTTCGCGATCACCCAGCTCGCGCAGACCGCGCTGCGGAGCGAGATCGGCAAGATCGACCTCGACAAGACCTTCGAGTCGCGCACCCAGATCAACCTCGAGGTCGTGAACGAGCTCGACAAGGCGACCGAGCCGTGGGGCATCAAGGTCCTGCGCTACGAGATCAAGAACATCACGCCCCCGGCCGACGTGCTCGCCGCGATGGAGAAGCAGATGCGCGCCGAGCGGGAGAAGCGCGCCACCGTCCTCACCTCCGAGGGCCAGCGCGACGCCGCCATCAACACCGCCGAGGGTCAGAAGCAGCAGGTCATCAAGGCCTCCGAGGCGAAGAAGCAGCAGCAGATCAACGAGGCCGAGGGGCAGGCCGCCGCCATCCTCGCCGTCGCCCAGGCGACCGCGGAGGGCATCCGCAAGGTCGCCGACACGATCCGCATGCCGGGCGGCTTCGAGGCGGTGCAGCTGCGCGTCGCCGAGCAGTACATCGGGCAGTTCGGGGCGCTCGCGAAGGCGGCGAACACCCTCGTCCTGCCCGCGAGCGTGAGCGATGTCGGCTCGATGATCGCGCTCGCCATGAACGTGATCGGGCGGCGGGCGAGCGCGGCCGGACCGCCGCCGGCGCCACAGAACGCGTAGACGCAGCCTGGCTCGGACGCTCAGTTCCAGGGGAGCGTGCCGCGCGTCTGCCAATAGCGGGCGGCTCGGCGAGCGCGGCCAGTGGGCGGAGCGCTCGGGGTCCAAGGCCAGCGAGGGTATAGATCCCACAAAGCCCGGGATATCGACGGCAGCGCGGAACGTATCCCGCGAGGGCACGTCGGCATGCTGTAAGTTTGGCCCTGTCGGCCTCCTAATTCAGACAGCACCGGCCGGCGACGAGAGCTTGACAACAAGGGGCCGCCGGGCCTCTCTCCTCCTCCATGAACCGACGGTCCCTCGCCCTCGTCCTGATGCTCGCGCTGCCGGCCGTGGCGGCCGCGGTCGACGTGCCGGTCGCGGGCAAACGGCTCGACCTCAATGCGAGTCGGGACCAAGCGCGTGCGCGCGTGGTCGTGGCCGACCCGGCCCTGGCTGCCCCGCTCCCGGATCCGGCCATCGGTGCAGCCCTGATCGTAAACGCTGGCGCGGCTGCCGGACAGTGCAGGGCCGAGATCGTGCTCGACCCGGGCAAGTGGCAGGCGATCGGCGGCGACGGCCCACGCAAGGGCTGGCGCTACCGCGCCGAGGCGCCCGGCACCCAGGGCGTGCGGCGCATCCTCCTGCGCCCGGGCCTGCTGACCATGCAGGCGCAGGTACCGGCTGGCCCTGCAGTCTCGCCGCGACCGAGCAGCGCCTCCCCGTCTCGGTCGTGCTCCGCGTCGGCGACACGCGCTACTGCGCCGCGTTCGGCGCACCCGCGCGTCGCAACACGCGGAGGTGGCTCGAGGTCCGCGATGCGCCAGCCCCGGCGGGCTGCCCCGACACCGACCTCACGGTGGCGGACCTCAACATCCTCCACGGGCTCTTCTGCTTCGAATCGGCGAACTGCCGCCTCGCCGACCGGATCGAGCTCCTCTTCCAGTGGATCGTGGCGAGCGGCTGCCCCGACCTGGTGACGCTGCAGGAGGTGTGGGACCCCGCCCTCCCGCTCATCAGGGCGAGGCTCGAGGGCACCTGCCCGTTCACCTACCAGTCGGTTTACGTCCCCGCCTCGAGGGTCGACGACGCGATGATCCTGACCCGCTACCCCGCCGTCGCCTTCGAGTCCCATCGGCTCATCCGCAACTTCCGCCGTGTGCTCTTCGCCCGCATCGATCACCCGATCGGCCCGGTCGACGTGTTCGTCACTCACCTCGCCTCGAGCAGTGACGGCGCGCAGCAGGCGTGCGGCGCGAACTGTCCCCCCGAGTGCGTCGCGGCGGGCGCGGCCACCGTGCGCCAGTGTCAGGGCGTGCAGATGGCGAACTTCGTCGCGGCACGGCACGACGTGCCGACGCCGGCGATCGCCACGGGTGACTTCAACGAGAGCCCAGGGACGTTCGTCTACGACCAGTTCGTGGGACGGGGCTGGATCGACACCTACCTCGCCGCGGGGAACCCCGAGTGCGATCCCGGGAGCGGGAGCGGCTGCACCTCGGGGCGCATCGACAACGACCTGAGCCAGCTCGAGTCGCCGGCCAGCAACGAGGTCGAGCGCATCGACTACATCTTCCTCGTGCCACCGGGGCCGGGCTCGCTGTGCGCGGCCGCGATCGACTCGGGCGCTGACGACGACGGCGACGGCACCGCGACCCGCATCTTCGCCGACGACCCCAACCCCTTCGCGCCCACCTGCGGCCCCGAGCCTGCCCCGATCTGCTGGCCCTCGGACCACGAGGGCGCGGAGCTCGACCTCGAGTGCGGGTGAGGGCGCCCCTCAGCGCTCCGGTGGCCCCGTGAGGGGGGCGGGCCTTCGGGGAGAGGCGGCGACCAGATTCGAACCGGAGCATGGAGGTTTTGCAGACCTCGGCCCCTCGGTTGCGGAATGCGTCGCGAGGCGACCCCGCGCCGCTCAGCTCCAGCGGAGCGTGCCGCGCGTCTGCCAGTAGCGGGCTGGTGGCTCGGCGAGCGCGGCCAGAGCGGCGTGCATCTCGGGGTCGAGGGTCAGCGACCGCGCGCCCAGGTGCGAGGCGAGCTGGGCGGTGGTCGCCGCGCCCGAGAGCACGACGTCGACGAAGGGCTCGGCCAGCACGAAGGCGAGCGCGAGCTGATCGATGCCGCAGGCGAGCCGGCCGGCCGTCTCGCCGAGCGCGCTCATCAGGCCGGCGTCCTCGGGGCGGTCGTTGACCGCCGTCAGGCGCCCGTTGGCCAGCGCCTCCTTCACGATGACGCCGAGCCCGGCGTCGTGCGCCCCGGCGAGGGGGGCGGCGAGCGAGGGGTCGAGGCAGTTGAAGGTCGCCTGCACGACGTCGAAGACGGGCTCGCCGTCGGCGCGCGCCGCCCGCACCAGCTCGAGGGCGCGCGCCGAGGTGGGGCCGGAGAGCGTGAGCCCGACGGCGCGGTAGGCGCCGGCGCGCCGGCCCTCCACCAGGGCGCGCAGCAGGGAGGCGTCCTCGAGGCAGCCCGATTCGGCCGTCGCGCTGTGGATCTGGTAGAGGTCGAGGTGCGGCCCGAGGAGCGCGCGCGTCTCCGCGAGCTGCGCCGTGAAGCGGGCGAGCGAGAGCTCCTTCTCCTCGTGCACGGGGGCGTCGACGCGCCACTCCGCGGTGTAGCGGTAGCCCCACTTGCTCCCGATGGTGAGCGTGCCCGGCGGCACGGCGCGCTCACGCACCCAGCGCGCCAGGAACTCTTCCGCGCGCCCATAGCTGCGGGCGACGTCGACGTAGCGGATGCCGGCCGCGCGCGCGGCGTCGAGGAGCTCGGCCGTGCGTGCGTAGAGCGCCTCGGGCGTGCGCTCCCCCGGCAGGTCGCGCGCGCGTCCCAGGTTGATGTAGCCGGGGCGGCCGACGGCCGCCAGGCCGAGGCCGAGCCGGGAGACGGCAAGCCCGCTCCGCCCGAGCTGCCGCGTGGTCACGTCAGCGGGCGGGCGTGGCCGCCCGGCGCCCCCAGTACAGCAGGCCGACGCCGTCGAAGACGAGCTCGCGGCCGCGCCGGAGCAGCCAGAGCGTCGCGGCCATCCCCTCCGTCATGCCGAGGAAGGTGCAGAGCGCGGCGCCGCCCACCTCCTGCGTCCCGAGGGCGCCCGGGATCAGGAGCGAAGTGGCGCGGATCGGCTGCGCCAACGCCTCGATGATGAGCGCATCGCGCCACGCGATCGGCTTCCCGATGAGCGCCATGATCCCCCACACCTCGACCACGCCGAGCAGCCAGCCGACGAGGTGGAAAAGGGTCGCGCGCCAGAAGGCGGGCCCCTCGATGCGGTAGAACTCGGCCAGGCGCGCGTCGATCGCCTGGGCGCGCGACTCGAGGCGCGCCACGAAGGCAGCGCGGGGGACGAGGCGGCGGAGCCATCCCCACACCGTGACCACCGGCCCCCGGCGCTGCACGCGTACCATCAACATGACGAAGCCGATCGCCACGACGACCAGGAAGGCGAGCCAGACCGCGCCCAGCGCGCGGCGCTCGAGCCGGTCGAAGAGCGCCGCGATGCCGAGCAGGACGAGGGCGATCTGCGAGACGGTGAGCGCCGTCTTCGCGATCACCACCGAGGCGAGCCCGTCCGAATCCGACACGCCGAAGGCGCGCAGGAGATGGGCCTTCACGGGCTCGCCCCCGACCGCCACGGTGAGGCTGTTCAGCGCCTCGCCCGCCATGCGTGTCAGGTAGAGCGAGACGAACGGGACGCGCACCGCGACGGCGGGCGGCAGGGTGCAGCGCCAGCCGAGCGTGTCGAACGTGTTGATGACCAGGTACGGGAGGAGGACGAGCGGCGAGACCCAGCCGAGCTCACCCATGTACTCCTGGATTGCCTCGAGGTCGGACTCGTAGATGAAGAGTCCCAGGATGAGGGCGCCGACCGCGAGCGCCGCGCCGCTCCGGACCCACGTCCGACGAGCCGGCGGCAGCGCCGGCGCGTCAGGAGGCTCGACCGCCGCGAGTTGCTGCATGCTCGGCCGCCTCCAGGACCTCGACGACGCGGAGCGAGCGGGCCCCGCTGGTGAGTGGCTCGGTGTCGCTCCGGACGCTCTCGACGAAGTGCTCGGCCGCCAGCGCGAGCGGCTCGGCGGCGGCCGGCACCTCGAGCCGGCGCGCCGCGAAGTGGCTCACCGGGATGACGGGCGCGGTGGCGTCGCCGTTCCCCATGGAGCGGTCGATCGCGTAGTCGAAGAGCGTGATCCCGCGCTTCTCGAAGCGGCCCTCGTAGCTGAGCATGCGCTCGCGCCCGATGACCGTCACCTTGGCGGTCTTCTCCGGGTGGAGCCAGCTCAAGTAGATGTGCGCCGAGACGCCGCCCTCGAGCTCGAGGTCGCCCACCACCATGTCGGCGATGCCCGGCTGCAGGTAGCAGTGCTCGTGCAGGCGGGCGCGCAGCACCCGCCGCGGCACCAGGTAGAGGAGGATGGAGAGATCGTGCGGGGCGGAGTTCCACCACACGTTCGAGTCGCGCTTGATGCGCCCCATCCCCAGGCGCTCGAAGGAGAGGTGGCAGACCTCGCCCAGGCCGCCGCGGTCGATGATGCGCTTCATCTCGCGCACCAGCGGGTCGTAGAGGAAGGTCTCGTCGACGAAGAGGACGCGCCCCGCCTGCCGCGCCGCCTCGACCAGCTCGCGGCCGTCGGTCACGGAGAGCGCGAGCGGCTTCTCGACCCACACGTGCTTGCCGGCGCGCAGCGCGGCGAGCGCCATCGCGTGGTGCCGCGACGGCGGGGTGGCGAGCACGACGGCGTCCACGTCGGCGCGCCCGAGAAGCTCCGCGTAGTCGGTGGTGCCGCGGGCGCCGGGGTGCTGCTCGGCGGAGCGCCCGACGTGCTCGGGGACGAGGTCGCAGAGCCCGGTCACGCGCGCCGCCGGCAGCGCGCCGAAGGTGCGGAGCAGGTTCGTGCCCCAGTAGCCGAGGCCAACGACGGCGACGTTCACGCGGCCCGCGGCCCTCACAGGGTCCTCCGCACGCGGAACACGCCGCGCTCCTGCGCGCGCAGCCAGCGCCCGACGGCGTGGGCGATCGCACAGCCCGCCGCCACCGCAACCAGCGCCGCGACCAGTACTGGCGCCCGGCCCGCCGGCCACCCGAGGCCGGCGAGGCCGGCGAGCAGCGTGACCCCGATCAGGGCCACCGGCGCGCGGCCGAGCGCACGTCCGAAGGCGAGCCCGTGGCGCGGAAGCCTGACCAGGATCGGCAGCGCGAGGAGATCGCGCAGCACGGCGAAGGTGCGCGAGAGCCCGTAGTGCGACTGCCCGGAGCTGCGGCGGCGGTCGTTCACCCACACCTCGGCGACGCGCGACGGCTCGACGCCCAGCACTGCGGGCAGGAAGCGGTTCATGCCGCGCGGGAGCCGCGCGCCCGCCAGCACTTCGCGCCGGTAGACCTTGAGACCGCACCCGCAGTCGTGCACCGGGACGCCGGTCGCCCGTGCGATGAGCCAGTTCGCGATGCGCGAGGGGAGGACGCGCGAGAGGAACGCCTCCTTCCGCTCGCGCCGCCGGCCGCTCACCACGTCGAGCCCCGGCCCGAGCCGCGCGAGCAGACGCGGGATGTCGGCCGGGTCGTTCTGCCCGTCCCCGTCGAGAGTCACCACCAGCGCGCCGCGCGCGTGCGCGAAGCCGGCAGAGAGCGCCGCGGCCTCGCCGAAGTTGCCGTCGAGGTCGACGATCCTCAGGTTCCCGTCCCGGGCGCACAGCGCTGCCAGGCGGGCCAGCGTCGCGTCGCCGCTGCCGTCGTTCACGAACACGATCTCGTAGGGCCGGGCGAGACCGTCCGCGACGCGCTTGAGCTCCCCGTACAGCGGCTCGACGTTGCCCTCCTCGTCGAAGACCGGCACCAC
Source organism: Deltaproteobacteria bacterium (assembly GCA_005879795.1). Classification (NCBI taxonomy): domain Bacteria; kingdom Pseudomonadati; phylum Myxococcota; class Myxococcia; species Deltaproteobacteria bacterium. The sequence continues at coordinate 4,033 of VBKJ01000216.1, read as the reverse complement.
GATGGAGAGCTCGGGCCTCGGGCCGGTCTCGCTCATCGTCTGAAGAACTCCACCACGCCGTCCGCCACGCGCTCGACCTCGGCGTCGGTCAGGTCGGCGTGGACGGGCAGCGACAGCATCTCGCGCGCCGCCTGCTCGGCGCGCGGCAGCGGCGGCGTCTCGCCATAGGCGTGCAGCCACGCCGGCTGACGGTGGATCGGCACCGGGTAGTGCACCCCGGTCTCGATGTGGCGCGCGGCCAGGTGGACGCGCAACGCGTCGCGCGCCGGGGTGCGCACGACGTACTGATGGTAGACGTGGGTACGGGTCGGGTCGGTGGGCGGCGGCGTGACGAAGGCGGAGAGGCGCTCGCCGTAGTGGGCCGCGATCGCGGCCCGCCGGCGGTTGCGCACGTCGAGGTGCCTGAGCTTGATCCGCAGCATCGCCGCCTGCAGCTCGTCGAGACGGCTGTTGGTGCCGTAGAGGTCGTGCTCGTTCTTGCGTACCTGACCGTGCCTGCCGAGGAGCCTGACGCGCTCGGCGATCCCGGTGTCGTCGGTGCTGATCAGGCCCGCGTCGCCGTAGGCGGCGAGGTTCTTCACCACGCCCAGGCTGAAGGCGCCCGCGAGGCCGAAGGAACCGACGCGGCGCCCGTCGAGCGCGGCGCCGTGGGCGTGCGAGCAGTCCTCGATCACGACGAGCCCGCGCGCGCGCGCGAGCCCGAGGATGGGCCGGAGGTCGACCGGCAGCCCGTGCGGGTGGACGACCAGGATGGCGCGCGAGAGCGGCGTCAGACGGGCGGCCAGGTCGTCGGGGTCGGGGCCGAGGTCGGCCAGGCGAATGTCGACCGCCACCGGCGTGCCCCCCGCGCGCTGGATCGCCTCCACCCCTGCCACGAAGGCGTTCGCCTGCACCAGGACCTCGTCGCCGGGCTCGAGGCCGACCGCCTGGAACGCCAGCGCGAGCGCATCGGTGCCCGAGGCGACCCCGCAGACGTGGCGAACGCCCAGGTAGGCCGCCATCTCGCCCTCGAAGGCGCGCACCTCCTCCCCGCCGAGCAGCTGCATGCGCTCGAGGACCCGATCGCACGCCGCGAGCAGCTCGTGACGGTACGCCCGGTACTCGCGGGACAGGTCCAGCAGCGCGACGCGCCTCTCCCCCGCCGCCCCTCGTGCCAGCGCTTCCATGGTTTCGCCCCCGGCCAGAGAAAAGTTCTGGAATGCTAACCGGCGGCCGGAAACCGCGCAAGTCCGTTGACTTTTGTCCGCCGATCACCCAAGGAGCCTCAGTGGCAGTCTGCGAAGAGGGTGTCGTCGTCCTCCCGCGCCCCCTCGTGGAGGCCCGCCGGGGCGCCGTCGCGCTCTCCCTCGCGGCGGCCGCGGTGCTCGCCGTCCGCCTCGACGTCCCCGCCTTCTTCGACAACGAGGCGCGCTATGCGGAGGTGGCGCGCGAGATGGCCCTGAACGGCGATTGGATCTCGCCGCACCTCGACTTCACCCTCTTCCTGAACAAGCCGCCCCTCGTCTTCTGGCTCGCGGCGCTCGTCTTCCGCGTCGCGGGGCCGACCGAGTGGGCGCGCCTGGTGTCGGTGGGCGCCGCCGTAGTGGCGCTCCTCGCCACCTGCCGGCTGGGGGCGCTCCTCTACGGCGGGACGGCCGGCCTGGTTGCCGGGCTCGCGCTCGCCACGAGCCTCGGCTTCGTGCTCGAGGCGCGCACCCTCCGGCCCGACATGATCCTCACCGCGACGGTGGTGGTGGCGCTCCTCTGCTGGCAGAGGGCGGAGCGCGAGCGCACGCGCCGCACCCGCTGGCTCCTCGGCCTCTACGCGGCCCTGGGCGTCGGCGTGCTCGCCAAGGGCCTCGTGCCGATCGTGCTCGCTGGGTTGCCGATCGCGGCGGTCACGCTGCGCGATCACGGCTGGCGCGGCATCCCGCGCCTCCGCCCGGGGCTCGGGCTCCTCGTGCTGGCCGCCATCGTCGCCCCGTGGCACCTGGCCGTGGCGCTACGGCACCCCGGCTTCGCGTGGGACTACCTGGTGAACCAGCATGTGCTCTTCTTCTTCGCCAGGAAGCTGCCGCGCGATTCGGAGGGCGACTCGCTCGTCTTCTTCTGGGGGGCCGCCGCGGGCCGCGCCGTGCCGTGGGTGCTGCTCGTGCCGCTCACGCTCGCCGAGGCGGTGCGCGGCGCCGTCGCGCGGGCCGCGGCGGCCGCGCGCGCCACGTTCCTCCTGTGGGTGTGGGGGGGCGGGCTCCTTCTCTTCTTCTCGTGCACCCCCTCGCGGCTCGAGCACTATGCGATCCCGGCGCTGCCGGCCGCGGCGCTGCTCGCGGCGCGCGCCTGGCAGCGCGCGCAGGCCGGCGAGGGCGAGCGCGCGGCCTGGGTCTATCTCACCGCGGCCGGCGCCCTCGTCGCCGGCGTCGGCGTCGCGGGCCTGGGGGGTGGCCGCGCGGTCCTGGCGCGCACGTACTGGCTCGTCCAGGCCCCGGGGCTCCTCGCACTCGTCGCGCCGGCCGCGGCGGTCGTGGCCGGCGCGGGGGTGCTGATCGCGCTCGCGGCGCTCTGGCGCCGCCCCGACTGGCTCGTCGCCACGCTGGCGGCGAGCATGGTGCCGTTCGCGGCGATCGTGCTGCATGCCGAAGCGCGGGCTGAGGCCCTCTTCTCGTGGCGGCCGCTGGCACGCGCCCTCGTCGCCGCGGTCCCGCCCGTTGTGGAGGTCGTCTTCGAGTCCCCCGAGGAGTATCAGCAGGTCGGCGGCCTCGCCTACTACACCGAGCGGCGTATCGCGCTCCTCGAGCCGCCCGGCTTCGTGCCGCCGACGTATCTCGCCGGTCACATGCGGGAGATGTTCCTCGCGCGCGCGCCGTTCGAGCGGCGCTGGCGCGCGGGCGAGCGCCTGGCCCTCGTTAGCGATCCGCAGCGACGGCGGGACGAGCCTGCGGGCCTGGTGCCCGCTCCCTTCCACGTCCTCGGCCACTTCGGCGATCGATGGCTCCTCACCAGCTTTCCCGCCCACGCCGGCTGATCCTCGCGCTGCTCGCCGCGGCCGCGCTCTGGCCCGCGGTTGCGCGTGCCGAAAGGAGCTTCATCCCGATTCCCGAGATCATCACCGACCCGAACGAGGGCAACACGGTCGGGCTGCTCGGCGTGCTCCTCTTCCTCGACGAGAAGGACCAGATCCAGTACATGCTGGCGCCCGACCTGCGCTACAACAAGACGACGGGCATCTTCCCCGCCTTCCGTTTCTTCGGCTACCCCTCGCCGGAGCGGCGCTACTCGGTGGTGGCCGCCAAGTCCACCACCAAGGACGAGGACTACGAGCTCGAGTACACCGACCGCAGCCTCTGGGACGGGCGCGGCTTTCTCCTCGCGTCGTTCCTGCACGAGGCGGACTCCACCGAGCGCTTCTTCGGCTTCGGCAACGAGTCGCGCGAGGAGCGGCCGCACCCGGGGCGCCCGGCCGGCCCGGGCAACCTGGGCGGCGAGTCGAACTACACCGACGTCGACACGCAGGCCCAGGCGACGCCGGGCGTGTGGGTGCTGCCCTACGCGAACCTCTCCTACCGCATGCGCATCCGGCGCTACGGCATCGAGCGCGGGCAGGTGCACAACATCCCCTTCATCGCGACCGCGCACCCCGAGACGCGCGGCCGGGGGCTCGCCGGCGGTGTCTTCTGGGCGCACCAGGTGGCGCTCACCTACGACAGCCGCGACTCGACCGACATCCCCACGCGCGGCGCGCTCGGCATCCTCTACGGCGAGCTCACCGACAAGCACATCGGGAGTGCCAGCTCGTTCGTCAAGTTCGGCGCCGACTGGCGCGACTTCATCCCGCTCCGCAAGGGGAACCCGATCCTCGCGCTGCACGTCCTCGCGAACTACACGAGCGGCGACAAGGACACGCCCTTCTGGGAACTGTCCTCGCTCGGCGGGCGGAGGGCGCTGCGCGGCTTCGGCTCGCACCGCTTCATCGACTTCAATCGCTCGCTGGCGACCGCCGAGCTGCGCACGCGCGTCTACCAGCGGCGGCTCTTCGGCGTCAACCTCGAGATCGAGC